>JQCU01000408.1:0-193320 GCA_000761495.1 Acinetobacter idrijaensis | reverse complement strand
TACATACGCTCTTTTTACAGCATTTTAACTTTTTTTGCTTAACTGACTGGCATTACCCTGAATGGGTGCTTTTTTATTGTGTTTGCTTAAAGAAATGTCCAAATTACCAAGTCCGTGGATCCCAAAGTTTAAAAGGTGCTTTCAGCTGCACATCTAATGAGGGATCATAAGCAGTCGGTTCAATTTTTTGGGCTTTTTTACGAATCTGGCCAGTTTCCTGATCTTGTGCCACGAAGTTAAAACTGTCTGATTTCAGCTGAGTAAAAGCAATTTCATTCAGGCCAACTTTTTCCGGCATCAGCATGAGTGGCCCTGAAACACTCCGGCGTGTACTGATATTCTCTTCATCATATTTAATAAAATAAGACTGTCCCGCTTCGACAGTAAAATCCAGATATTTAGGTTTCTGGAAATGCAGCGCGCCTAGCGGTCGACTGGTACTCAAACGATAGGTCCCTGCAGGCACCTCAATCCAGTAATAATGATTATGCAATAAGCTTGGAATATGCTCTTGATTAATAAACAGGCTGGCAGCGACAATTTCCTGACGATTCCATCTAGAATCGGGCCGGTATAAATACACGATGGCAGCTTCAGCATGCTGCGGTTTCACCGTCTGAAACTGGTTGCCCTGCTTTTGATTGACCCAACCGCCAATGGTAAACATGCCGATACGATGCTGCTCGACAAAGCCCGGCTTTTTTTCAAGATCGATATTTTTTAAAGTGCTGAGTGGCTGTGTAGGCTCAACGACGGCTTTCTTACCATGACACCCCAGCAATGCCAAACTGCTGATGAGTACAATTGCGACTCCACGCATGCTTATCCCTCACTGCGTCTTTATTCTTTTGTATGCAAGTGCTTTGCGATTTGTTTTTTATAAGTTTTAGGCATCCACGCCTAGTGAATCAGATTAACACCGAGCTTTATTTTTGGAAATAAAAAACGTGCGAAAACACGGAGTTTTCGCACGTTTCGGACGAATAGCAATTAAGCGGATTTGCTATTCACGACCTTTAAATCTATTTTTGTCGCAGTCTCTTGCTGATCATGTGGCTGACGCTCGGCACGGTATTCCGGCTCTGCTTCACCTTTAATCACGGCTTCATTGATGACGACAGTGCCGACATCGCTACGGCTTGGCAAGTCATACATGGTTTCCAGCAATGAATTTTCTAGGATCGAACGTAGACCACGTGCACCTGTATTACGCTCAACTGCTTTCTTAGCCACTGCACGTAATGCCGATTCTTCAAAAACCAGATCCACATCTTCCATATCAAACAGATGTTGATACTGACGGGTCAAAGCGTTCTTCGGCTCAGTCAGAATCTGCATCAGTGCTTCTTCATCCAACTCGTCTAAAGTGGCAATCACTGGCAAACGACCAATAAATTCTGGAATCAAACCAAATTTTACCAGATCAGTTGCTTCAACTTGACGAAACAAGTCAGACAGCTTCTTGGTTTCATCTTTTTTACGCACTTCTGCAGTAAAGCCGATGCCACCTTTTTCCTGACGTTGCTGTACAATTTTCTCAAGTCCTGAGAATGCACCACCACAGATAAACAGGATATTCGAGGTATCAATCTGAATGAATTCTTGCTGCGGATGCTTACGTCCACCTTGTGGCGGAATTGATGCAACCGTACCTTCAATCATTTTCAATAATGCTTGCTGAACACCTTCACCCGATACATCACGCGTGATGGATGGGTTTTCAGACTTGCGGGTAATCTTGTCGATCTCGTCGATATAGATAATGCCCTTTTGCGCTTTTTCGACATCGTAATCGGCTTTTTGCAGTAGCTTCTGTACGATGTTTTCTACATCTTCACCCACATAACCGGCTTCGGTCAGTGTCGTTGCATCTGCCATGGCAAATGGAACATCAAGAAGACGTGCCAGCGTTTGTGCAAGCAAGGTTTTGCCCGATCCTGTCGGACCAACCAACATAATATTACTTTTTGAAAGCTCGACTGAATCATCAGCTTTCTTGCCATTATTTTGCACTTTCAAGCGCTTGTAATGGTTATAAACCGCAACTGACAAGGTTTTTTTCGCGACGTCCTGACCAATCACATATTGATCCAAGGCCGCACGAATTTCATGCGGTTTCGGCAAAGGACGATTGGCCCAGTCATTGGTTTCCACCTGCTGACTGGTTTGAACCAAATCTAAGCATACGTCCACACATTCGTTACAAATGTATGCGTCCTCGCCTGCAATCAGCTTCCCGACTTCAGACTGCGTTTTACCGCAAAATGAACAATGCTTTTGTCCTTGAGGATGTTCGGACATATTTACTCCACTATCTCAATCTTTAAAACTTATGGACGTTTAGTTAAAACTTCGTCCACAAGACCGTATTCTTTCGCTTGCTGAGCAGTCATAAAGTTGTCACGGTCTGTATCACGTGCAACTTTCTCGTAATCCTGACCGCTGTGTTCAGCCATTAAACGGTTTAAGCGTTCTTTAATAAACAAGATTTCACGTGCATGAATTTCAATATCTGAAGCCTGACCACGGAAACCACCCAATGGCTGGTGAATCATGACACGGGCATTTTCAAGGCAATAACGCTTGCCTTTGGTGCCAGCATTCAGCAGGAACGCACCCATTGATGCTGCCTGACCCATGCAGTACGTTACGACATCAGGTTTGATAAACTGCATGGTGTCATAAATCGCCATACCCGCAGTTACCGAACCGCCTGGTGAATTGATATATAGATGAATATCTTTATCTGGATTTTCCGCCTCTAAAAACAACATTTGCGCAACGATCAGGTTCGCCATGTTGTCTTCAACTTCACCCGTCATAAAAATTACACGTTCACGCAAAAGGCGTGAATAAATATCAAAAGAACGCTCACCACGAGAGGATTGTTCTACCACCATTGGCACTAAAGCGTTTTCAATCGTTGGAACATACATACGTTTATTTATTCCTAAATTTTTTGTGACCTAACCCATAATCACAATATGAGGGATAATCACTGAAATTGCAAAAAATTCGCCAACAAATCCATTATATTTTTTGCATTAGTTTTGTGAAAAACAGAAATGCTTTTTTCAGGCATCAATATGAAAAAAAGGCGCATTAAGCGCCTTTTTTATCGAAAGCTAAATTAGCCTTGTTGACGAGCTTGCTGCTCTTTCAATAAGTCTTCATAGCTTACAGTCGCATCAGTTACTTTAGCAGAAGCCAAAATGTAATCAACAACTTGGTCTTCTAGTACAACTGCTTCGATTTGAGCACGTTGTTGCGCATCGTTTTTGAAGTATTCGATCACTTCATTTGGATCTTCATAAGAAGAAGCCATGTCTTCGATGTACGCTTCAACACGTGCAGCATCTACTTCGATTTTCGCATCAGCTAAAACACGGCTTACAAGTACGCCAAGTTTTACAGATTTTTCAGCTTGTTCTTTGAACAATTCGTCTGGAAGCATGCTTGAATCAAATGCTTTCGCACCTTGAGCACCAAACTGCTGTGTGAACTGCTGGATCATTTGTTGACGTTGACGGTCAATTTCTTGAGCAAGCATAGTAGCTGGAAGTTCAACTTCGTTTGCAGCAACTAATGCATCGAAAGTCGCGCCTTTAACCTGGTTGCGAAGGCCATTCTTCACTTCACGTTCCATGTTTTTACGAACGTCAGCTTTTAACTTCTCAACGCCTTCTTCTTCAGATACACCGAAGATTTTCAGGAATTCAGCATCGATTTCTGGAAGTTTTTGTTTTTCAACAAGCTTCACAGTGATTTTGAATTGAGCTTGTTTACCAGCAAGGTTTTCAGCTTGGTAGTCTTCAGGGAAAGTTACATCAATCACTTTCTCTTCGCCTTTCTTCATACCAACGATACCGTCTTCGAACCCAGGGATCATACGACCAGAACCTAGAACAAGTTTGAAGTCTTCCGCAGAACCACCTTCAAATTTTTCGCCGTCGATTGAACCTTCAAAATCAAAAGTTACTTGCATGTCTTTTTTAGCCATGCCTTTTGTTTCAGCCCAAGCAGCACGTTGTTTTTGAAGATTTTCAATCATCTTCTCAACATCTTTGTCATTTACTTCAGCTGCTTTACGCTCAACTTCCAAGCCGTCGAATTTCACTTCGATTTCTGGATAAACTTCAACAGTCGCTGTATATACCAGCGCGTCGTCTTTCATTTCAGTTTTTTCGATGTTCGGCATGCCTACAGCATTGATTTTTTCTTGCTGGATCGCTTCGAAAACTGTATCACGAATGATGTCGTTGACAACTTCTTGGTAGATACCAGCGCCGTATTCACGACGAACAACGTTTACAGGCACTTTACCTGGACGGAAGCCGTTGATCTTCGCAGTTTTAGCAGTGCGTTTTAAACGAGCTTCAAATTGCTCATTAATACGGCTCGTCGGTACAGAAACATTTAAACGACGGGCAACGCCCGAAACCGCTTCAGAAGTTACTTGCATGGCTTCCTCTATATATTTGGTAATAACAGGTTTATAAAAATGTGCCACATTATATGACAACATTTAAGGATATACAAAAAATACGCGCGAGTTCCAGCTTTTAAGTCTTTTTTATTCGAATTGCTACCCTTTCAGATATTCAGTCAACCCCACTTAAATGCAGAAAATGTATATTTTTATTGCAAATGATAAGTACTATCATTAATATCCAGTTTCTTATTTGAGCAACAATACTAATTTATTCTTCGGTTCGGGAATTTGGTCATGCATAGTTTTAGTCTTCGTCCGCTTACATTGGCAATTTTGGGAGCCACAGCAACATCTGCTTTTGCAGAGACACATAGCCCCTCAAACATCCCAACTACCACCTTGTCTACCATTGTAGTTTCTGCATCGGGGTTTGAACAACAATTAAAAGATGCCCCTGCCTCAATTAGCGTGATCACTCAAGAAGATATTCAACGTAAGAATGCCACCAATATTGCTGACCTGTTGGTTGATGTCCCTGGAGTGGATGTGCGTAATGGCGTAGGCAAAACTGCAGGACTAAATGTCAGCATCCGGGGTATGAATGCTGATGACACCCTTATTTTGATTGATGGTCGTCGCCAAACAACTTCTACCGATGTTACCCCGAATGGTTTTGGTGAAGCAGCGACAGGCTTTATGCCCCCTCTTTCAGCCATTGAGCGTATTGAAGTCATTCGTGGACCTATGTCGACCCTCTACGGTTCAGATGCCATGGGTGGTGTGATTAATATCATTACCAAAAAAGTTTCAGACGAGTGGAATGGGAACGTTACTGTCAGTGGCAACGTTATGGAGCATGGTGCTGAAGCAGATTCCTGGAAAACCAGCTTCTTGGTGAATGGTCCATTGGTCAATGATGTGCTTGGTCTGCAACTTCGCGGCAGTTATTATGACCGAGGTCAGTCTGAGCGTGTCGAAGGTTCAACTGGCCGTGATCCACGCCCGACCACCGCACATAATTATGATGTAGGCGGTAAACTTACATACAAAGTAGATGATCAAAATGCCTTGTGGCTTGACTCATTCTACAGCCATCAAAACTATAAGAATGAAGACAATCGTTTAGGTACTTTAGATCTTCCTACAAAGGCAAGTGGCTATAAAGATAAGCTCATATTCAATCGTACCCAGTTTGCAATCGGGCATGATGGCGACTATAACTTTGGTCAATGGAATACTTATATCAGCCACTCAGAAACTGAAACTAAAGGTCGTACCTTACCAACAGAAATTTTTGACGAAGATAATCAAGTCAACAATCCTCTTATTGGCAGCGATCGTAAGCTTAAAAATACTGATCTTATTGCTGATACACATATTATTTCTACAATTGGTGCTCATAAAGTTACAAGTGGTGTGGAATATAAGAAACAAACAATTCAAGACAATATTGCTCAACATAAAACAGGTAAAAATGAGTTTGACAAAGATTCTTGGTCTATTTATGCCGAAGATGAATGGCGTCTTTTGGATAGTTTAAGTCTAACCTATGGTGGTCGTTTTGAAGATCATTCAGGTTTTGGCGGTCATTTTAGTCCACGTGCATATCTTGTCTGGAATACCAATGACATGCTAACCATCAAAGGTGGTGTCAGCACAGGTTATAAGGCACCCTCTGCTAAAGCTTTAGAAAATAGCTTGATTAATGTCAGTGGTCAGGGAGAAAATTACGTATTTGGTAATCCTGATTTAAAACCTGAAACATCGACCAACTATGAATTAGGCTTTAATTTACAACCGACAGATAATATCAATTTCACGACAACCGGTTTTTACAACCAGATTAAAGATGCCATTGTTTCTATTGATGCCGAGAACAATCCTCTCTGTGATGTGAGTACCTGTACGACAAATATTAATGCTAATAAAGCCAAAGTTTATGGTGCAGAAGCAACTCTGCAATACAGCATTTTGCCTGAATGGGATATGAAAGCTGCCTATACCTATACCAGAAGTGAAATTACGGATGGAGAAAATGAAGGCACTTATTATAATAACCAACCGCGTAATGCCTTTAACCTGACTTCAACATGGCATCTTGTTCCAGCTGTAGATTTATGGTTACAGTATGAATATAAATCTGATCGTCAACGCTTCCTCACAACCCCTACAGCTCCTGCAACAGGTTTAGGTTCAAGCAATTACGAAGAATACAAATTATTTGGTGACAAGTTAGCGGGCTATAGCGTATTCAACCTCGGTGCAAGTTATATCGTCAGTGATCAATTACGTCTGAATATGGCCGTGAACAACTTGCTGGACAAAGACTTTACCGAAGGTGCAAAATCTTACGAGTATTTAGACAACCGTGGTCGTCCACAAACTGCCACCGGTTATAAATATTTAGATATCGGTTCTAGTACAACAGGTACTTATATTCCAGGCCGTAACTACTGGTTATCTGTTTCATACGACTTCTAATATAAAAGTCATGATTCAAAACCCTGCTTCGGCAGGGTTTTGAATCATTAAATCAGTACTCCATGAAACCTCCCTAATTTAGCCCTTTCATAAACATCATTATTCTCAATAAAAAGTTAATAATAAGTTTTCTTTATCAATACTTATTAAAATCAAAAACTTAAATATATATTGTTATATTGTTACATTTAAAATATCATTTAATATTTTCTTAAAGATCATGAATTCCTATGACAAAAGGATAAAAATAAAAACAAGAATCATTATTATTCTCATACTTTTTTAATATTCATTTTTTAGGTTTAACATGACCTTCATTAAAACACGTAAAAAAATCGTTTCCTCTGCAATTGTTTCATCTTTATCAATGGTGGCTGGATCTGCGATGGCAGAAGAACAGGTGATCCAGTTAGAGACGATTCATCAAGAAGTCAAAGCTGAACCGGCACCTAGCTTCAAAGTAAGCCAATCTGCAAACAGCAAATTTGTAGCGCCTTTACTCGATACCCCCAAGTCAGTTTCGGTCATTTCAAAACAGTTAATTGAAGATACACAAGTCACTACCTTAAGTGATGCCTTGCGTACAGTTCCAGGGATTACCTTGGGCGCGGGTGAAGGTGGCAATCCAAACGGTGATCGTCCTTTTATTCGGGGTTATAATTCTGAAAGCTCCATGTATGTAGACGGCGTACGCAACGCCACTTCACAGAACCGTGAAATGTTTGCTGTCGAACAGGTTGAAGTCACCAAAGGTTCTGCATCTGCCATGGGCGGTGCAGGAACGACTGGTGGTAGTATCAACATGATTTCTAAAGTTGCTAAAGCGGGTGACTTTCTAGAAGGTTCTGTCGCTGGTGGTACTGACAACTATCAACGCATAACTTTGGATGGCAATAAAGATTTTGGAAATGGTATAGCAGCACGTGTGGCCGTGATGGGTCACCATAATGAAAAAGCTGGCCAGAAAAATGGTGCCGAATATAAACGTGCCGGTATTGCACCGAGTATTGTATTTGGTCTGGACACCCCTACCCGCGCGACTTTAAGTTATTACTATTTAAAATCGGATGACACGCCGGATTCAGGTGTTCCTTATAAGTATGATGCGGCAAAAAAAGCTACCGTCGGTAAACCTGTCGATGTAAAACAGGGCATTTATTATGGTTTATTAAGTCGTGATTTCCAGAAACAGGAAAATCAGATCGGTACCCTCAAACTGGAACACGATTTAACGGATAACCTGACCCTGAGTAATACAGCGGTATATAGCTCTGCCAAAAATGACTACTTATGGACCCAGCCAGATGACTCCAAAGGTAACGTGCTGAATGATAAAGTCTGGCGTCGTATAAACTCACGTATTACTGATACCAACATCTTTACCGACCAGCTTGCTTTGACAGGTAAGTTTAATACAGGTGCATTCAAGCATAGCTTTAATATAGGTGCAGAGTACTCAGATCAAAAATCTGACAAAGGTAACTACTTAACAAGTTATCCAGGCTATCCAGGTACCACTACAGGTGGTTTCAACAGCGACTGTGCTATCAACGATGCATGGTGTACATCATTAACTAACCCAGACTCACGTGATCAATGGTTGGGCTCTTCCGCAGCCAACAAAAATCTCACGACAACCACGACCGAGACTACATCTGTCTATCTCTTAGATAATATCGAGTTTAGCCCGCAATGGTTATTAGATTTGGGTTTACGTTGGGATAAATTTGATACCAAGCAAACCACAAATGCGACTGGCGACTCTATTGAAAATAATACCAACTTCCTGACCTATCAGGCTGGATTAATCTTTAAACCTGTTGAAAATGGTTCTATCTATGCAAGTTATGCGACTTCTGCCAATCCGGTCGGTGTAGATGGCGGGGATGGTTCAGAAGCAATTGGCCAAGCCTATATGGACTTAGATCCAGAAGAGAGCCGTACCTTTGAAATCGGTACAAAGTGGGATGTGTTAAATGAAAGACTGAATTTAACCGCTGCCGTGTTCCGTACTGAAAAACAAAATACGCGGATTCAACTGGATGCTACTACATATACCAATGGCGGCGAAACCCAAGTAGACGGTCTTGAGCTGGGCGTAAATGGCCAAATTACGGATAAATGGGCTGTATCTGCTGGTTATACTTATCTCGACAGTGAAACTGTGAACCCAGGCCCATCCTGTAACCGTCAAGGGGTATGTACACCTGACAATCCTGCCAAAGGTAAGCAAATGCAGAATGTACCTAAAAATTCTGCAACCCTTTGGACTACCTATGCTGTAACACCTGCTTTAACTTTAGGTGCGGGTGCTGTTGCAATGGATAAAGTTTATGGGGATGCAGCCAATACCAAGTGGGTTCCAGGTTATGTCCGTTATGATGCCATGGCGCGTTATAACGTGAATGAAAATGTTGATTTGCAATTAAACGTCAATAACCTATCTGATGAACGTTACTTCACTAAAGCTTATGCCTCTCACTATGCCACTGAAGCAGAAGGCCGCAGTGCAGTGCTGGCAGTCAACTTTAAATATTAATTCAATATAAGCGCATAGCCTCCTGATGGGAGGCTATGCTATTTTGAAAATGCAATTATTCGAGGGTTTCCAGTGCTGCATCATATTCCAAATGTACTGAGCAAAGAACAGGTGCAATATTTCCGTGAGGAGATGAAGAAGATTGAGTGGGTCAATGGAAAAGTCACCGCTGGTACACTCTCTGCCAGCGTGAAACAGAATCAGCAATTACCTGAAGATCATCCACTCACTCATCATCTCAGCAATATTATTCTGGAATCCCTGGGACAGCATGCTTTATTTTTATCAGCTGCAATTCCTCTGGATATTATTCCTCCTCTGTTTAACCGCTATGAAAATAATGAATCTTTCGGCTTTCATGTCGATAATTCGATTCGTCGTATTCGCGGGAGCAATGAACGCCTCAGAACGGATTTATCCTGTACGGTTTTCCTGAGTGAGCCGGAAGAATATGTCGGTGGTGAACTGGTGGTCGAAGACACTTACGGTTATCACGAAGTGAAACTGCCTGCCGGCGATATGATTCTGTATCCGTCGACCAGCCTGCATGAAGTCACTCCGATTACTTCTGGTTGCCGAATAGCCTCTTTTTTCTGGGTACAAAGTATGATTCGGGATGATGCAGAACGGCATATGCTGTTTAATCTGGATCAGAGTATTCAAAATCTGAGAATTGAGCTAGGTGATCAGCACGCCGAAGTCATGAAACTGACCAATCTGTATCATAATTTAATGCGTAAATGGGCCGAGCTTTGAAAGCCAGCATGAATTTAGTGATCTGTGAACATAAGCAGATTTATTTTTTTGTAAAAAAATACTGCATCATCGGGTATTTAAGTGTAAAAAATCATGCATTAAGTTTAAATTAAGAAAATATAAAATAAAATATTTAAAATTATTGAAAATATTTTCCATGACTTAAACTTTATAAGAAAATCTTTATTGAGATACGACTAAAATCCATAAAAAAAGCAAAAACTTTTCGATTTAACTGGATTAAACTAAATTGTATAAGTGATACATGCAGGTTTTGTGGTTAAAACTAAATTTCACATATTTCGGAAGTTTTTTAGTTTTAATCCTGGTTCCAACCTGCATGAAAATGATTATAGACAAAATCTATTCCGCAACCTTTGCCAGTGCTTCAACCAAACACAGGCTGTATCAGGTTACACAAGGAGCTCTCTCATGATGTTGGCTGATCCAAGTAAAAAATACCGTCGCATGTATCAACGTGTGGACTTACCAGACCGTCAATGGCCGAACAACGAAATCAATAAAGCGCCAATCTGGATGAGTACCGACCTGCGTGACGGTAACCAAGCGATCTTTGAGCCAATGAACATGGAGCAAAAATTCAAGATGTTCCAGATGTTGGTCAAAATCGGTTTCAAGCATATTGAAATCGGCTTCCCGTCAGCATCGCAAATTGACTTCGATTTCACCCGTAAATTGATTGAAGAAGGTCATATCCCGGATGACGTCTATATCGAGGTGTTGGTTCAGGCACGTGATCATTTGATTCAACGTACCTTTGAATCTTTACAAGGCGCAAAACGTGCCATTGTACATATCTATAACTCTAACTCGCCGACATTCCGCAATAAAGTCTTGAATGTTGATGTAGAAGGTGCAAAACAGTTAGCGATCAATGCTGCACAGAAAGTAAAAGAATATGCCGCAAAACAGCCGGAAACTGAATTTGTATTTCAGTACAGCCCGGAATGTTTTACTGCAACCGAATTAGAAGTTGCAAAAGATGTCTGCGATGCCGTCACTGAAATCTGGGAAGCATCACCGACCAATAAAGTCATTTTGAACTTGCCTGCAACCGTAGAAGTTTCAGGACCACACATCTATGCCGATCAAATCGAATGGATGCACCGTAACATTCAGCGTCGTGACGGCGTGATCATTTCAGTTCACTGTCACAATGACCGTGGTTGTGGCATTGCCGCTTCTGAATTGGCAATTATGGCTGGTGCTGACCGGGTTGAAGGCTGTGTGTTTGGTAATGGCGAGCGCACCGGTAACGTCGACGTGGCTGCGATTGCCTTGAACATGTATACCCAAGGCGTGGCACCGAATTTAGATTTCTCCAACATCAATGAAATCATTGCGACTGTGGAAGAATGTACCGGTTTACCTGTGCACCCGCGTCATCCATATGCCGGTGATTTGGTGTTTACTGCATTCTCGGGTTCGCATCAGGATGCCATCAAAAAAGGTTTCGAGTTCCAGAAAAACGAAGAAATCTGGGATATGCCGTACTTGCCAATCGACCCGAAAGATTTGGGCCGTGACTATGACGCCGTGATCCGTGTCAATTCACAGTCAGGTAAAGGTGGTATTGCTTACTTGTTAGAATCGAACTATAACGTGATCTTGCCGCGTCGTTTACAGATTGAATTCTCTCAGATCGTACAAAAACGTACCGATGAGCAAGGCACTGAAATCAGTGCGACTGAAATCTGGAAGTTATTCAAAGAAACTTATGTGGATGCTAAAAACGTTCACTATTCTGCGAAAAACTACAAATTGTCAGATGATAATGGCAATCAGGTGATTGAGCTTGATCTTGAAATTGATGGCCAGTCACGTCGTGTTCGCGGTGAAGGCAATGGTCCAATTTCTGCGATTTTGGATGCACTTCATTTGCCGATTGACGTGGTGAACTATGAAGAGCGCAGCATCAGTTCAGGTGCTCATGCCAAAGCCTTGGCCTTGATCGAACTTCAAGTGAAAGGTACTGGTAAATCTGCCTTTGGTGCCGGGGTACATGACAACATCGTGACCTCTTCTATCGAAGCAATTATTGCCTCGACCAACCGTCTGATTGATCAGGGTGTTTTAAGCACTGATCAGGTGATTGCTGCTGCGGTCTAAACGGCGGTATTAGAATTTGCGATAATTCATAGCACTAAAATGACTTTAGAAGGATACCGGCAAATGGTATCCTTTTATTATTCATACTAAAGATTTAAGGCGAATCCTCCCCGTGTCTTTTCCAGCTGACTCAGTGGGCATTATTGTCCCACAAAAGTTCCAATTTGAAGAGCCGTTAGAGCTTGAATGCGGTCGCATCCTCCCACGTTTTGAACTGATGGTTGAAACTTATGGCGAACTCAATGCCGATAAGTCCAATGCCATTCTGATTTGTCATGCCCTTTCCGGTCATCACCATGCTGCTGGCTATCATCATGAAGATGATAAAAAAGCCGGCTGGTGGGATTCATGTATTGGTCCCGGTAAAGCCATTGATACGTCAAAATTCTTTGTGGTTTCACTGAATAATATTGGTGGCTGTAGCGGTTCTACCGGCCCGATCTCGCCAAACCCTGAAAATGACAACCGTCCTTATGGCCCTGATTTCCCCTTGGTTACGGTCCGCGATTGGGTCAAAACCCAAGCCTTGCTTTCTGATCGTTTAGGAATTGATACCTGGGATGCCATCATTGGCGGTTCACTGGGTGGCATGCAGGCATTGCAATGGTCAGTGGATTATCCAAACCGTTTAAGAAAATGCGTGATCATTGCCAGCGCTCCAAAGCTTTCTGCACAGAATATTGCTTTTAACGAAGTGGCACGTCAGTCGATTTTGTCAGACCCGGATTTCCATAATGGCCGTTATCTGGAAAATGACAGCTATCCAAAACGTGGTCTGATTCTGGCGCGTATGGTCGGTCATATTACTTACCTGTCCGAAGAAGCCATGAAACAGAAATTTGGCCGCGATTTGAAATCAGGCAAATTTATGTATGGTTTCGATGTCGAATTCCAGGTCGAAAGCTATCTGCGTTATCAGGGTGAGCAGTTCAGCCGTAACTTCGATGCCAATACCTATCTGATCATGACCAAGGCGCTGGATTACTTTGATCCGTCGCGTGAATATGAACAGTCGCTCAAAAAAGCCATGGCCAATACTCAGTGTAAATTCTTAGTGGTGTCATTTACCACTGACTGGCGTTTTACCCCTGCCCGCTCGCAAGAAATCGTGGACGCCTTAATTAGCAACCATAAACCTGTCAGCTATCTGGATATTGATGCCGAACAGGGTCATGACTCTTTCCTGTTCCCGATTCCGCTCTATGTAAAATCTTTGCGTGCATTCCTGGGAGGTGAAGAACACCTGAAAGCAACACCAAAGGAGGCCGTATAATGCGTATCGATCAACAACTCGCTGAAAAGTGGATTAAGCCCGGTTCTAGCGTACTTGATCTCGGTTGTGGCGATGGTGAACTGCTGGCACAAATGAGTAAAAAGCACGATATTCGTGCATACGGATTAGAAATTGATCAGGAAAAGATTGCAATTGCAGTCAGTCGCGGGTTAAATATCATCCAGCAAGACTTAAACCTCGGCTTAAGCCGCTTTGCTGACCAGTCTTTTGACAACGTGGTCATGGCACAAGCTTTGCAAGCTGTAGATGCGCCTGACGTATTATTACGTGATATGGTGCGTGTGGGGAAACAGGCTATTATTACCTTCCCAAACTTTGCCCACTGGAAGACCCGTTCTTTCTTGGCAATCAAAGGGAGAATGCCGGTTTCTGAAGCCTTGCCGTATATGTGGTATAACACCCCGAATATCCACTTATGTACATTTCGTGATTTTGAAGCACTTTGTGCGGAAAATAACATCAAAATTATTAATCGACTCGCTGTGAACGGGAATCAAGAAGATAGTTTGCTAAGCAAGCATCTCCCTAATCTATTTGGTGAAGTCGCAATTTATCGAGTGAGCGCGCTATGAAAAAATTATTATTAAGTACGACGCTACTGGCGGGACTTTTTGGCATGCAAGCCCATGCAGATTATGTTGCACCGAGTCCTTCTATTGCCAGTCAAGCGGCTCAGTATTCCATCATGGATATCAATAGTCTGACCAAAGCGGCGAAAGCCGGTCAGGCTGGTGCACAGTTTTATCTGGCCACCAAATACCAGTATGGTAAAGATATACAAAAAGATGAACGACAGGCCTTTGCCTGGTATAAAGCTGCTGCGGATCAAGGTCTGGCAGTTGCACAGCTGAATGTAGGCCGTATGCTGGCAGATGGTATTGGCACCAGAAAAGATGAAGCGCTGGCACGTCAGTATTTTGAAAAAGCAGCTAGCCGTGGCGATAACCGTGCCAGCTTTAACCTGGCAATGATGGAAGAGAAAAAGAAAAACTATATGGGTGCTTACCAGTGGTATGAACTGTCTACCCGTGATGGCATGCTCGACAATAAAGTGATTACTTTATCTGAAGGCAAGAAAACTGCCTTAGCGGCGAATTTAACCCAAGAGCAGATCCGTCAGGCGCGTGACCGTGCCGACAGATGGATTCAGGCACAATAAGCTGAATGGTATAAATAGCACCTTCGGGTGCTTTTTTATTGCCGCATATTCTTCATCCATTGCTAAAATAGCGCCCATTCTTTATCTAATAATGAGTTTTAACATGGCTGCAACTGACTGGTTATCCCAAGGCACACTGGTATTGGCGAGTAATAACAAAGGTAAGATTGCCGAGTTTGAAAAACTGTTTGCCGAGCTACAACTGCCGGTTGAAGTCGTGGCCCAGGGCAAGTTGAATATCGAAGATGCGATCGAAGATGGTCTAAGCTTTGTAGAAAATGCGATTATCAAGGCACGTCATGCTTCTAAAATTTCCGGAAAACCTGCTATTGCAGATGATTCAGGCATTTGTGTGCCGGTTCTTGGAGGCGCTCCCGGCATTTACTCGGCTCGTTATGCCGGCGAGCATGGCAACGATGCCGCCAATAATGAAAAGCTTTTGACTGATCTCAAACCCTTACGCCAAGAGGGTGAAGTGATTGAAGGCATGTTTGTTTGTGTACTGGCCCTGGTCCAACATGCCGAAGATCCCTTACCGCAAGTCTTTCAGGGTATCTGGCACGGGGAAATTCTGGAAGCTGCGCGTGGTGAAAATGGTTTTGGCTATGACCCGTTGTTCTGGTTACCGGAACTGGGGATTTCCAGTGCAGAAATGAGCAAGGAAGAAAAGAATAAAATCAGTCATCGTGGGCAAGCGATGCAGCTGTTTAAGAAGAGTTTGGAGAAGTAAGTTTCTCCTCTCATTACCCCCTCTCCCTTTGGGAGAGGGCTGGGGTGAGGGATTTTTAAAATACACCTCTCCCCTTGCGAAACAGCGTTTCTCATCTCCTAAAAGAAGAGGGAAAATCATCCTTCTAAAGCTTTTACATCCTCTCTAACTCTCTCCCTAGGGGTAAGAGGACCTTTTTATGTTTTTTATAATCCAGGCATCAACGCATGCATCACTGCCCCATATAAAGCAATCAAGATCGCGCTGGCCAAAGTCCCCGAAGCAATATATTTGGCGGAATGGCCCGTTCCCTGATAATGGGTTTCCAGTGCCACAATATTGGCTGCAGGCGGCAATAAAAAGAACATCAGCATTACCGTATAAGTCAGCGTCTGCTGCGGAATAGGTAAATAATAATAGGCGGCAACACACAGCAAAACCGCAAACAGCCCTCTATAAAAAATCAGTTGCAGACTACGAATTAAATCGAAGCGGCTGATCCGCACATTGCTCAGCCACATTCCCAGCACACACATGCCGCTAAAAGTGACCAGTACTTTATTGGCCTGATACAGTATCTCTATCCCAGGCACTTGCTGCCAATGACTCAAATCCCAAAATGATAATAGCGCTGCTACAGACAGTGCCACCACAGGTGGTGAGAGCAGCACATTCTTTAAAATATAGCCGCTATCTTGTCTGGCTTCACTGACTGCCATCACCGCACAGACATTGCCAAACAAGGAACCACCGATGTACAGGGCAACTACGGTACTGGTCGCTTGCGGGCCAAAAACTGCCAGTGCAAAAGGAATTCCCAGCCATGCCCCATTTAAATAGCTCAGGCATAAGGCACGCAGTTTATTTTTCAGGGTGAAATAAAACAAGGCAAAGAATACGCAGGAACAGAAAAAGCTGAAGGCAATCAGCCACAAACTGCCCTCTTGGTAAAACACCATATTGTAAATAATCAGTACCGGAATCAGGACCCGTGCCAATAAAGCTGCCAAGAGAGGGCGAACCGGTTTTAAATATTGCACACCCCAATAACCGATCAGAAAAGACAGGAGGGGAAGAATCAAGGCCATGACAATGCTGCTGAGATTTCCATATCAGGCTGTATGCTAGCACAGCATACTTTTCATTGAATTATGAATTTTTTTATATGAGTGATTCATTCCCCTGCTGCCGTGTCGGCAAACTGTCATCAAAGCGTCACCGCGCTGTCATACAAGCCTGCTGAGATAGGTACATAAAATATAGAGGATAAAATAATGGCAGGATTATCAATTTGGCATGTGCTGATTTTTGCAATTGTGGTGATTTTATTGTTCGGTACATCAAAACTTAAAAATCTGGGTAAAGACGTCGGCGGCGCGATTAAAGACTTTAAAAAATCAGTCAAAGATGAAGAGGCTGAACAGGCCAAGCTTGCAGAGCCGCGCACCATTGATGCCCAGGTCAAAACGCCTGAACATTCGGTTAAAAGTTAAGAGTTCGCTATGCTCAATATCGGAATGACCGAGCTGCTGATTTTCGGGATTATTGCGCTTTTGGTCCTTGGACCAGATAAGCTTCCGGAAGCAGTACGTTTTTTCGGAACATGGTACGGCAAGATCAAGCGTATGGTGAGCAATGTTCAGAATGATCTTGATCGTGAATTGCGCCTGTCCGAGCTACGTGAACAGATGCAAGCTGAAATGCAACGGATTCAGGAACTGGAAGCCAAGATGCAGGCACAAATGACAGATTTGCAGCAGCCGATTGCAGCTGATCAAGTAAAAATAAAACCTCAGTCTGCTCAGCCCTTGCTCAGCTATCAGCCGGTGATACAGCCCGTATCCTCCGTGTATTTACCTAAGCCTACAGCAATTCAAACCATGATTTCAGAACAACGCTATACAGAAATGAAGGTGGCCGTATGACATCCTTACCGACCACACCAGCCTCAAATGATGCTGCAGCGCTGAACCTTGAACAGATGCCGATTACCCAGCATTTGATCATCTTAAGAAAGCATCTGTTTAAAGTGGTTACTGTCCTGATTGGCCTGTTTTTCTGCTTATTGCCCTTTGCCAATCAGACTTACCAGTGGTTGTCTGAACCATTGCGTGCACAGCTACCTGCCAGCTCGACCATGATTGCTACGGATGTCACTGCAACCTTCATGGCACCCTTTAAGCTGAACTTCTTTGTCGCGCTGATGATCGCGATGCCGTTTATCCTATATCAGCTTTGGACCTTTATTAAGCCTGCACTATATGCCAAAGAAAAGAGCCTGGCCTTGCCACTTTTGATCGGCAGTATCGTGCTGTTTTATACCGGCATCAGCTTTGCCTACTTTGTGGCATTGCCCTCGATTCTGCATTTTTTTATCAGTGTTTCGCCGGAAACTGTGGCGCCGATGACTGATATCAACAGTTATCTTAGCTTCTGTTTAAAACTGTTTCTGGTCTTTGGTTTTACCTTTGAAATTCCTATTATTACCTTGGTTCTGATCTTGATTGGCGCAGTTTCGACACAGACTCTGATCGAGAAACGGCGCTTTATTATTGTGGGTTGCTTCTTTGTGGCGATGTTTGTCACACCTCCGGATGCCCTGTCAATGATCATGCTGGCTGTCCCGATGTGGCTGCTGTTTGAACTGGGTTTACTGGCAGGGAAACTGATTGAAAAACGTCGATTAAAGACTGAATAACAATAACCAGCCAAAACAAAAAAAATATCGATTTACTCAGGCAGCTCTGGCTGTCTTTTTATTTTCTAAATTTCAATAAAATACTGATTTATTTAATTTTATTGAAACAATTCTTTCACTTCCCTGTCATTTTTAGCCGTTAATTTACTCATAACCATTTAAAACAACCAAGCACATACTGCTAGGAACAAAATATGACTGATCAAATTGCTTTTAATGATGATTATGACAGCAACACTTCGGGGAACCCAGAATTTCACCAACTGTTTAACCAACAGATGAGTCGTCGCGATTTAATTAAAAAGACGGCTGGTGGTGCAGTAGCATTAACCTTAGCAGCCTCACTTACGGGCTGTAGCGATAATGATGAAGAATCAACTCCGCCAAGCACACCTGCAACACCGAATGAACCAGATTTAACTGCAACACCTAAATCATTAACCTTCAAACCAGTGGATAAAAACACTTTAGAGCAATTTACTGTGGCTGAAGGCTATGATTTTAAAGTCCTACATGCGGTAGGTGATCCTTTACACCCAAGCCTACCTGTATGGGATGAAAACAATATTCCTAGTGGTGTATCCTACGAACGCCGTGTCGGTGACAACCATGATGGTATGACCTTTTTTGGTTTAAATACCAGCAAGCAAAATTTTGATGTGACTGTATCGGACACTGGCTTATTGGTGATGAATCACGAATATTTACAACGTGATGACTTACACCCTCGTGGTAGCATATTTGATCAAGATGATATCACTGAAGATGAAGTAATCCGTGAAGTAAACTCTCATGGTGTCTCTATTGTTGCAATCAACAAAAATCCTGAGACACAAGAAATCACGGTCGATTTAAACTCCCCATTTAACCGCCGTATTACAGCAGCAACTGAAATGGAATACCGTGGCCCTGTACGTGGTAATGCGTTGGTACAAACAGCATTTAGCCCAGATGGTACCAAAACACGTGGCACCATCAACAACTGTGGTAACGGCTATACCCCTTGGGGCACTTATCTCACCACTGAAGAAAACTTCAACCAATATCTCGCACGTCAAAAAGACACCGAAGGCGGGGATGTACGCGATGCCAATACCGAACATGCGTTAAAACGCTATAAAGTCAATAATGGCGCACGTGGTTATAACTGGCAAAGCATTAGCAATCCACAAATCTTTACGCCAGATTATTTCAGCCGTTGGAATACGGTCATCAGCGGTGCATCGGAACAAGACGATTATCGCAACTCGATTAATACTTTTGGTTGGATTGTTGAAATAGATCCGTTTGATAATCGTAGTATGCCAGTAAAACGTACCGCTTTAGGTCGCTTTGCTCATGAAGACTGCCGTGCTAGCCGTGCCATTGCAGGTAAACCACTTGCATTCTATATGGGTGATGATTCACAAGGCGAATACATCTATAAATTTGTCTCAGATACTCCATGGAATCCTACTGATGTCAACGGTGGCTATGCAGCTGGCGACAAATACATGAATAACGGTAAGCTTTATGTTGCTCAATTTGATTTCAATGAAGCAACGGGTGAAGCTAAAGGCCAATGGTTAGAACTCTCTTTGTCTAATCCAAAGATTGCCAACTATGCAGAATACAAATTTGCAGACCGAGCAGATATTTTGGTCAATGCACGTATCGCAGCCGATGCAGCGGGCGCAACTAAAATGGACCGCCCTGAATGGGTTGCGGTAAATCCACATAATGGCGAAGTATATGTCACATTAACCAATAACTCACAACGCGGTTCAGCACATGTCATTGATGCAGCTAATCCACGCCAATATTCAGATGATGATGATGCAACGAACCGCCTACGTGGCAATATTAATGGTCACGTGATTCGCTTCCGTGAAACAGGCGACGATGTTACTGCAACATCATTTACATGGGATATTTTCCTATTTGGTGCCGAAGCAGATTCAATCCCAGGTGTAAACCTTTCTGGCCTGGCGGATGCAAATGACTTCTCTAGCCCAGATGGTATGTGGTTTGATGACCGTGGCGTATTATGGTTACAAACTGACGATGGTGCATATACGGATACAACCAACTGCATGATGCTGGCAGCACTTCCTGGTTCAGTGAGCGATGGTTCTGTACAAACCGCAACAGCGGGCACAGGCACACAAAAAACACCTATGGGTGCGAAGCTCGATGACTCGAAGCTACGCCGTTTCTTGGTTGGTCCTGCTGGCTGTGAAATTACAGGGGTCACTATGACACCTGACTACAAAGCCATTTTTGTAAACGTACAACATCCAGGTGGCACTTGGCCTGCAAACCAAGCTGAACATTTAATCAGTACTGGTCGTGCGTATTCACGTCCACGCTCAGCAACAGTCGTGATTACCCGTAAAGATGGCGGTGTCATTGCAGGTGAGTCGTTAGAAACCCCTAAAGCTTAAACCCTGAAGTGACCTAAAAAATGCCGACATCTGTCGGCATTTTTTATATCCGGTGATTATTTTAGGCTAATTATTTTCTCAATAGTTTGACCTGCGGTCGCACCTTGTTGTGACTTCTCGATCCAGTGCCATCGTCCCTGCTGCATTCTCAAAAAATTGGAGCATCGGGTGCCATAGGCCGGACTCTGAATAAAAGTCGAAGACAGCAGCTGTTCCATTTCCACGGAGATGCCGGTATCTGGCAGAAGTTCAGGAATCACCTTGCGTTCGTCTTCCAGAATATCCCAGACTGCATGACACAAATCTGCTTCTGCGATCTCCTGTTGTTGCAGCATCGGTAAAAATTCCTGGGTAAAGCGTTTACGTAAATGTCGGGTCTTGTACCAGTCTTCGCTCATCAGGCCATTCGAAACCACATAGACGCCATGCGCCAGTACTTGTGGTGCTTCACCGCGATTGCTCATATATACGGCCTGATCTTGATTTCCAATAAAAAGATTAAAGCCGGCATAGTCACACTGGCGTTGTTCCAGATCTTGAGCAAAACGAATCGGCGTTAAGTCAGAATCTAAAAAGTTCTGGATGATATGTCCACGTGAAGTCGGATAATGCCCTTTGTCCTGCCCATCACGAAAATTGGTAATCACCGCCCAGCGACTGGAAGCCGTAATCCCCATCCAGGTGCCGCCCGACTGTAGATCCTGTCCGGCAATTATCGGACTATTCTCCCATTCATGCAGCTCCTGCGTAGGACGCTGATAGAACTCATCCCGATTTGAAATCAGACATAATGAGCTCTGATCCAGAACCCGCCAAGCCAATGCCACGATACACATAATTTACGCTCTCGATCTTTACACATTGAATGTACAACATTTTTCTTTGCTTTAAGCTAAAATCTGTGCAAAACAGAATCACAAGGAACAGGAATGCTCACCTATCCCAATATTGATCCCGTCGCGATTTCGCTCGGGCCCTTACAAGTCCACTGGTATGGACTGATGTACTTACTGGCATTTTTATTTGCCTGGGGATTGGCGACGTTTCGCGCCAAACAACGTGGCTGGACACCGGATATGGTGTCTGACCTGATTTTCTTCGGTGCACTCGGTGTGATCATCGGTGGCCGTGTCGGTTATGTCTTCTTCTACGGTTTTTCTCAGTTCCTGGCCGATCCTTTATGGCTGTTCCAGATCTGGACCGGCGGTATGAGTTTCCATGGCGGTTTCCTCGGGGTCATTCTGGCCATGTTGTGGTGGTGCAAGAAATATAAGATGACCTGGTTCCAGACTCTGGATTTTATCGCACCTTGCGTACCGACAGGCTTGATGTTTGGCCGAATTGGTAACTTTATTGGCGGCGAACTGTATGGCCGTCAGGTCACCGACCCAAACTTTGCCTGGGGCATGATCTTTCCGACCGATCCGCTGCAACTGGTTCGTCATCCATCTCAACTCTATCAGGCGCTATGTGAAGGCCTGATCCTGTTTATTGTCCTATGGTGGTTCAGTTCCAAGCCACGTCCGCGTATGGCAGTTTCGGCACTGTTCCTGATCGGCTATGGTCTGGCACGTTTTGTGGTTGAATTCTTCCGTGAGCCGGACAATGGCCAGCTATTTATTGGCTGGATGAGCAAAGGACAATTCTTGAGCCTGCCAATGATCCTGATTGGCTTGTGGATGATGTGGTATGCCTATCAGAAGAAAATATATGACTGGGGTCCAAACAAAAATAGCTGAGAAAATCGCGTAATTTAGCGAGGCAAAGGCCTCGCTTTTTTATACTCAAAATATGCTAAAGTGCCGATTATCTCTTCTATTCTTTCATCATTATGCTTGAGTTCTGGTTTAATCCGCAGGTATCTGTTCTCAAAAAACTGTTGATCTTTATTGTGATTGCAGCGACAGCTGCAGGCTTGTACTGGATGGAACCACTGCCCTTAGATTCGATTTTGATGTTTGTCGGTACCGGCATCATTTTTCTGATCTGCCGTTACTGCAAAATCCACTTTGCCAGCAAAAACCCGACCGGTTTGCTGTATAGATTACTGACCTGGATTCCAATTGCCTTATTGATTGCTTTAGTTTTTATGAATATGCAACAGGGTGAAATTCTGATTCCGGGTGCACAAGGCATTGCCTTTATGGCACTGGCAATTTGTCTGTTTTCACCATTGTCGCTGCTCAATCAGAACTCTCAGGATCCAGAGCCACCACATGCTTGAATTTTGGTATTCGGAACGCTGTAGCCGTCAAATCAAACTCATTGTCATCATCGCGACCTGTATTTTGATTTATGCAGCATCGACTATGGCCCAGTTAGGTCCGATATTTGTTGGGGTGAGTTTAGCGATTGGAATTGTTGTGCATTTACTGCACCATTTCCGCCTAAAAATCTCAAAATCCAATCCCTATGCAAATGGCTTTAGCGCCTTGAGCCGGGTGATTCCCATCATTGCCTTAATTACCCTGTTTGGCTATTTGCCTGAACAGCACCAACAATGGGGCAAATTTGCCTGGGGTCTGCAATGTCTTGGCTTTGCCGCGATTGGATTATTTATCGTTTCAATCTATGAAAGCCGTGCGAAGCGTTTTGAGGACTGATCACTTCGCAGTGTTTTCTTAGAAGTAAGTTTCCAGACGATAGTAACTATAAGTCACGTTTTTATTGCGATAAACCGCATGATCTCGCTGTTTAAAATCCGATACCCAGGCACTACCTGAATAAGCCGCGATATGTCCATATTTATGTCCCTGAGTACGGTCAATAATATAGATATCGCCTTTTTTCGGCCGATCAAAAGAAGCATTAATTTTCTTATAACCCAGCTGCATCAGGGTACTTCCCCAATCTGCTGCTGCGACCGGATGATTCACAATTTTCGCACCAGAAGATTGCAGACCGACACGAATACTGCGCGCACATTTCTGTGTACTGGTATTTCGGGTAATGCCTTGCAGATAACTGGTAAATTTCTCGATATTGATACGATGGCCATTGCTTACGCCTGAAGCGTTACGGACAGTGGCTTTTTGGGATGACTTTTTAGGTCTTTGCTCCGATTGGGAACGCACCATGATATTCGCTTGGACAGGAGCATATACTTCGCTCATGTTTACTTGATGATCATAGATCATGCCTTACCAACCGCTCCTCGCCTGTAATTTAGGCTTTCATATTGTTAACAAGCCGAGAATACTAGTCGTTTAAATGTTATCTTTCACATTAAAAATGTAAATAAATTTGTCTATTTTTCCGGCATTCAAATTAAGCCGTTCTTTCTCATACAGTTACAAAACCCATCATCTTTGCAAAAAAAATGTAAAGCAAAGCCAATTCCAATGCCTTGCAAAGCTTTTTCAGCCTGAAATACGCAAAATGAGTCCTTATCTTTTTCTACTCAAACGTGTGGATTTAATCTGTAGCTCGGCCATTTTCAGATAACATTTCACCACATGATTACATCATTTTGAGCTTTACCGCCTGTATTACACTGATGCGGCATTTTTAAACCTTGAACTAAACTTTAAATATTGAACTAAACAGAGAAGAAAAATGAGTCAGACTTTAAGTACCGTTTCAAATTTTAATTTAGAACAATATTTAAGTACCTGGTATGACATTGCACACTTGCCGATGAAGCGCCAACCTGAAGACAGCACCGATATTTCTGCGGTATAGAGCTTGAATGAAAATGGCAAGGTGGATGAAGCCATTGCTGAAGCGATCATTATCGATGCAGAACATGCCAAGCTTGAAATCAGATTTTTACCTGAAGGCTTGCATGGGATCCCGTTTACCAAGGGCGATTATTGGGTCTTAAAAATCGATCCGGATTATCAGACGGCACTCGTGGGCGAGCCGAATAAAGAATATTTATGGTGATTACATCGCGACACCAGTCTGGACGAAGCGACTCAACGCGAATATTTAAGTTATGCAGCACCCTTAGGTTATGATCTGTCTGATCTGATTCATACCGTCCATACGGGCCATAAAACCGCTTAAACTGCAATCAAAAGACCTCTATCAGGAGGTCTTTTTTATTCTCAATTTGGGCGATGAAAGCTCATCAAAAAATGCTATGATGTGCGCAATTTAAATTGTCCCTTTCGACAGAAAATTGATTATAAAATAATCCGTTCTGCTGTTAAAACGGCAATTTTCAACAGATTCAAATAGAGAGAACTATGCGCCATTATCTTGACCTTTTACAACATATCCTCGACAACGGCGGCGATAAAGGCGACCGTACCGGTACAGGTACACGTTCGGTATTTGGTCATCAGATGCGCTTTGATCTTTCCCAAGGTTTTCCTTTACTCACCACCAAAAAAGTTCATTTCCGTTCTATCGTGATTGAACTGTTGTGGTTCCTGAAAGGTGATACCAATGTTCAGTATTTAAAAGACAATAAAGTCTCGATTTGGGATGAATGGGCGACCGCAGAACAGACTGCACGTTTTGGCCGTCCTGAAGGCGAACTGGGTCCAGTTTACGGCCATCAATGGCGTAATTTTGGGGCCAGCAAGAATGCAGACAATAGCTATAATCAGGACGGTTTTGACCAGATCAAATGGTTGATCAATGAAATTAAAACTAATCCGAATTCGCGTCGTCTGATCGTGTCCGGCTGGAACCCGAATGAAGCGGGTCAGGTCGCCTTACCCCCTTGCCATACCCTGTTCCAGTTTTTTGTGCACAATGGCAAATTGTCTTGTCAGTTGTATCAGCGCAGTGCCGATGTATTTTTGGGTGTACCATTTAATATTGCCAGCTATGCTTTGTTGACGCATATGATCGCGCAAGTCTGTGATCTGGAGGTTGGTGACTTTGTCTGGACTGGTGGCGATACCCACTTGTACAGCAATCATTTTGAACAGGCACAATTACAGCTCAGCCGTGAGCCACTCGGCCTTTGTCAATTAAAACTAAATCCCGAGATTAAAGACCTGTTCGATTTCAAATTTGAAGATATCGAAATTGTCGGTTATGAATCTCATCCAGGAATTAAAGCCCCTGTCGCTGTTTAATTTTCTTTATTATAAAGTTCCCCCTCCTCCTAGGAGAGGGCTAGGAAGAGGTTTTTTACCACGCGTGAATCGCCACCTCCTTTCAAAATATATTCCTAGCCCTAAAGCATGAAGGCAATCAATATAGATTTTTAACCTTTCTTTCGTACCAGTAAAAAATTACACGAAGGACTTTGGGCTTGATAAGAAGGATTCAATACATGTCATTTCAAGATTTAGAAGTTGTACACGTCGTTGCCATGGATCAGCAGCGTTGTATCGGCAAGGGCAATGACCTACCTTGGCATATCTCTGCCGACCTGAAACACTTCAAGGAAATCACCCAAGGCGGTGTGGTGGTGATGGGTCGCAAGACACTAGAATCGATGGGACGTACCTTGCCTAAACGGGTGAATTGGGTCATTACCCGTGATCCAGACTGGGCATTTGCAGGTACCAAAGTCGCTTATAGCATTGAAGACGCGCTGAGTCAGGCCGTGGCAGATGTGAAGGCTTCAGAAAAGCCTGACACCATTTTCATCATTGGTGGCGGTGAAATCTTTAAACAGACCATGGATATTACAGACCGTCTGGAACTGACCCATGTCGAACTGGATGTACAGGGCGATGCCTATTATCCAGCGATTCCGGCAGAATTTAAAAAAGTCGCTGCCGAGCAACATATCGACGACAAAACCGGCATTGCTTTTGAGTTCGCAACCTACAGAAAATAAAACTTATTTCTCATGAAAAAGTGATGATGCAGGGACGCGAATATATTTCCAGGCACTGGAGTCTGTGGCTGCTGGGCAGTCTGTTTACTTTATTCGTCATTCTATCGAGTTTGTGGCTCAGCCTGATGCTTTGGGTGCATCAACCCATCGGCAAAATCGGCAGCTTGATGCTGATTGGACTCTGGCTGACCTTTGCGCTGGTCGTTCTCGGGATTTATTTCACCTGGCATCTGATCTCCCGCCAAGTCGATAGCGTTCTTTATCTTCTGGCCTTTTTATTCTGTCTGCTGGGATATTTTAGTCTGGAAGCGCGTCAGGATCGGGAGTGGAATCCTGAAGTTTCCCAGCTTTTGCATTATGAGCAGCAAGGTGATCAGCTCACCTTACACAATATCCGCAACTTTGACTGGCAGGCCGATGGTCGCTATATCGAACGCTGGGAAAGCCGGAGTTTTGATCTGAATCAGATTACTGGCGTGAACATCATTACTTCCTACTGGATGGGACCTAAAATTGCCCACACCCTAGTCAGCTTCGATTTTGCCAATCAAAAGCCACTCACCTTTTCGATTGAAATCCGCAAGGAAAAGAATGAAGAGTTTTCAGCGATTGGTGGCTTTTTCCGAAAATATGAACTGAGTCTGGTCGCATCGGATGAAAAGGATATTGTCTATACCCGTAGCAATGTCCGTGGTGAACAGGTCTATTTTTTCCCAGTCAAAATGCCGCAAGCTCAGGCTAAAGCGCTATTCAAGGAATATCTGCGTCAGGCCGATAAGCTGGCCCAAAAGCCAAAATGGTACAATACCCTGACCAGTAATTGCACCACACTAGTCTTTGATATGGTTCAGGCGATATCGCAACAACAGCTACCCTCAGATTACCGGTTGCTGGCCTCCGGCTATTTACCGAATTATCTCTATGATCTTAAAGTACTAGAACAGTCTTGGGATATGCACACTTGGTATCAACGGGCACATGTCAATCCACGGGTAGAACGCACCGCTAATCTCTCCAGTCAGGACTATTCACGCCTGATCCGGCAGGGCCTACCAAAACCCGACATGCGATAACTGTGTAGCAAATCCACTTCAATAAAGATACAAAATCAACTGGAACCTTGATCATTTTTTTGTTTATATACAAATAGCTAGTCAATGATCAGAGTATCTCTCATGCTAAAAAAATTAACTGCAATCGCGATTTTAGGCTCGGTTCTAACGGTCATGGGCTGCGAAACTGTGCCCAATACAGCCACGACACAAACCGCGAATCATTTACAACTTTTGCAAAATCGTACTTGGATTGCGACCCAGATTGGTAATACTGAAATCAAGACGGTGCCAACCGCACGCAATGTTCCGAGTCTGCAATTTGATGCCAGTACCCAGCGCGTTTCAGGTTCAGATAGCTGTAACCGGATTATGGGCAGCTACACAGCAGCAAAAGACACGCTGACCCTGAGCCAGATGGCCACTACCCGTATGGCCTGTATGAACAACGATCAGCTTGATCAGAAATTTAATGAAGCTTTAGCCAAAGTGACTCATTATCAAGTGTTTGGTAAAACCTTAAAATTACTGGATCGCCATGGAAATCTCTTGATCCAGCTGGAAAGTGCTGTTCAGCCGCGTTAATACTTCCCTACAAAAAGCCTGTATGGACAGGCTTTTTTATCTTTCATACTGATGAGCTGGAATTTAACCATCAGCCCGATTGAGTTATTTAATTGAATGAGGAATCAACCATGCAACAGGCACTTTTCGGTGGGGGATGCTTTTGGTGTACTGAAGCCGTATTTTTACAGATTCAGGGAGTTCAGCAAGTCGTCAGCGGTTACGCAGGTGGGCACACAACTCAGCCAAACTATGATGATGTCTGTGGTGGCAATACCGGCCATGCCGAAGTCATTCTGATCGATTTCGATGAAAACCAGATTAACTATAACCAATTGCTCGATGTCTTTTTTGCGACCCATGATCCAACCACATTAAACCGTCAAGGCAATGATGTCGGCACCCAGTATCGTTCTGTGATTTATTATCTGAATGATGAACAGCAGCAACAGGCGCAGCAGGCGATGGATGCCCTGAAAGCCGATGGCATCAATGTGGTAACTGAACTGAGCCCTGCCCCGACTTTCTATCCGGCGGAAGACTATCATCAAAACTTCTTTGCCAAGAACCCGACCCAGGGCTATTGCAATTTTGCCATTCCGCCAAAATTGAATAAATTACGCAGCAAATTTACGACCCTATTAAAAACCCATTAAGATTCACGAAAAATGGGCATAAAAAAAGCGACTGCAATCAGTCGCTTTTTTTATTATCTAAATCTTAGTTATCGGTTGCAAAAGCAATATCGCTGAGTCCGGCTCCACTCGCACGCGACATGACTTGCGCCACCGAGTCATAACGTGATTCTTTATCCGCTTTCAACACAATAGTCGGCTGACGTTCAGCTTGGCCCGCTTCATTAAAACGGGTTTCAAGCTGCTCTAGCGTCAGTACATCGCCATTCCAAGCAATGTCACCTTCGGCATTGATGCTGATCGTGACATTTTCAGGCGGCAGATCGATAATCTCCGCAGTAGTTTGTGGCAAGGTTAATGGAATTGATGGGTTCGCAACGGTCGCTGTCACCAGAAAGATGATCATCAATACCAACATAATGTCGATGAGGGGAATGAGGTTCATCTCATTCATGCCTACATCGTTGTCTTCACCCAGTTGAAAAGCCATTAAGCTTGACCTCCCACGAAACTCTGTTGTGTTACTTTTTCATCAGACTTTTTTGCAGCAGATTCCTGTTGCAGCATAGTATCAATCAGCAGACCATGTGCCTGATCTTGTAACTCGTGTGCCAAACCACGATTAGCACGGACACAGATGTTATAAGCCAGTACCGCAGGAATCGCGACTGCCAGACCTAAGCCAGTCATAATCAATGCTTCACCGACTGGGGTTGCCACTTGTGCCAGACCAGCCTGACCACTTTTACCAACAGCAACCAACGCATGGAAGATGCCCCATACTGTACCGAACAAACCGACAAATGGTGAAATTGAGGCAATCGTACCCAGAACTGATACACCTTTTTCGGCATTGGCTTTTTCTGCTGAAATCTGGCGTAACAGTGCCTGTTCTGCCACTGCCTTACGCTGTTCAAAGCCCAAAGGAGCCAGTTTGGTTTTCAGTTGTTCCAATGCTTTAGATAACTGAGCATAGGCAATCTGTTTCAGCTGGCGAGTGCCCATCAAACGCAGCACAAAAATGGTCCATGTCGCGATCGACATTGCCAATAACACGAAATACAGCGTTTTACTGACTGCATCAGCGTGTTGCCAATAAACTGAAAAGTTCATATTCGAACTCCTAATGGGTGAGCCGTTATTTAACCTGAAAATCGAAAGGCTGTTCCACGCGTGTTGGATAAGCCACACCATTTTCAACATATTTGGTGAGTTGTGCACGACGTACCGCTGCTTCTACTTTGCGCGTTACCGCCGGGCTACAACTTGAATTTCGTGCAGTTGCAGAGACTACTTTACCCTGCTCATTCGCTGAAACATCTACTACCAGTGAACAGGCTGATTTTAATTCACCTGCAGAGAGTGAGACTTTTGGTGAACGCTGCCAGGACACGCCCCCACCAATCGATACACTTTTCGGGGATGGCGGCGCAGCAGGTGCTGGCGGTGCCACAGGCGCAGGTGGCGCGACCGGAGCAGGTGCCGGTTTAACTTTAGTTTCAGTGACCACTGTCGGCACGACCGGACTTGGGGTTGGTTTTGCTTCAACTGGTGGTGCTTTGACTACTTTTGGCGCTTCAGCCTTTTTCACCTGCTCGATTTTTTCTACTTTTTTCGGTGGTGGTGGCAGCGGTTTATCGACAATTTTGACCTCTTTAGGCTTAGGCGGCTCTTTTTGTGGCTCGGCCTTCGGCTTTGGCGGTAAAGGTTTTGGCGCTTCCTGGAGTTTTACAAAGCGCACTTTTAAGGGTTGCTTATCAATGGGTGTCAGCTCAGGTGCTTTCATCTGGCTGACCGCATATAACACACCCACATGCCCAATCAGTACAGCCGCCACGATAGAGATGACTTTCTTTTTCATCTGATTCGGCGGTGTAGGCATTTGGGGCGCAGCAACTTGACTCATTAAATCTATTACCTTGAGGAGATGATGTGGAACAAACTATCAAGCTCATCGGTTAGCACAATTAAAGTATGCCAATAATAAATGAGAAGTGTTTTCATTTGCAACCGCTAATCCTACCTTTAACTGACTTTTTTGCATCAAAACAAAAAAGGCACACTAAAAGTATGCCTTTTTAAAACTCAATGCAAGTCTTATTGGAACACGACAGTCTTGTTGCCATCGACAATAATACGGTCTTCCAAATGCCATTTTACCGCACGGGCCAATACATTACGTTCCACGTCCTGACCGAGTTCACGTAACTGCTCAACGGTAAAGTCATGGTTCACACGCTCCACATCCTGCTCGATGATCGGACCTTGATCCAGATCCGCAGTGACATAGTGCGCAGTTGCACCGATCAGCTTCACGCCTTTTTCATAGGCCTGTTTGTACGGATTGGCACCTACGAAAGCTGGCAGGAAAGAATGGTGAATGTTGATCACTTTCATTTCCCACTTGCTGACAAATTCTTCATCCAGAATCTGCATATAACGCGCCAGCACCAACAGGTCATTGCCCTGCATCAACTGGTCGATTTCTGCATAAGCTTCAGGTTTGTTATCTTTGGTCACCGGCACGACTTCGAATGGAATACCAAAGTTTTCAACTGCTTCGCGTAAAGTCTCGTGATTCGACACCACTTTGGTAATTTCACAAGGTAGGCCACCACGCGCATGACGCCATAACAGCTCAAGCAAGGCATGATCGACTTTAGACACCAAAATACCGACTTTTTTCACGTCACTCACCAGAGCCAGACGCCATTGCATGCCATAGCGTTCTGCCACATTCGCTGCAAAAGTCTGGGTAATACTTTCTTTGCGACTTTGCAGATTATCGAGTTCAAATTCAACGCGCATGAAGTAACGTCCGCCCTGCGCTGCTGTCGCATATTGGTCAAGCGCAGTAATGTTGGCACCTTGATGATACAAGAAGCTCGAAACAGCCTGCACGATGCCCGGCTTGTCTTCACAAGTAATCAATAAACGTGCGGTGTTAGCAGTCGTCATATTCATGTTGGTTTAAGTCACTAATCAGTTAAATTAAAAAATAAGCCGAGTATTCTAGCGCGTTTCTTGGATATTCTGAATAGTTTGTTCAGATTCAGAATCTTTAGACGACGACAGGCTGGCAAAAAGTTCCGAAGAGCCCAAACTACTCAATAAACCTTCATAGGTTTGACGACTTTCACCACGTAAATACGCCCCTTCCAAGAATACCATTTGACGGAGTGCCTGCCAGACCCATTTTTCTTCCAGCGTATTGGAATCGGTCAGATGACCCGACATATACAGGAAATTGGTCCAGTTGGTCAGTACAATCCACAGGTTAATGATCAGTGCTTCAATTTCTGAATCGGTCATGTCCATCAGGCCTGCATTAACAAAGCCTTTATAAATTTTCTGGCCCTGCTGCATCACCTGACCGGCAAAGCGCGGATACATCTTGCGAAAATCTTCGTTATTTTCCACCAGATGATAGACATCACGATGCAGGAAACGATAAGCCCATAACTGGCTGCTCAGCACCTGAAAATAATGCACCTTATCATTGGCATCCAGCGCACGGTCATCCGGCAGCGCCAGCATTTCCAAGGTCTGGTGCTGGTACTGTTCCATCAATTCTTTAATAATTTCATTTTTATTGCGGAAATGATAATACAGGTTACCCGGGCTCATGCCGAGTTCAGCCGCAATGTGATTGGTGGTTACCGATCGTTCGCCACGCTCGTTAAACAGCTGCAAACTGAGCTGCAAGATACGCTCTTTAGTTTTTAAGGTTTTGGTTTGGGACATCCTAAAATAACCATTCAGTTCATGCATTAGCAGGCTAACACACAAAGTCACTTGACTAATTAGAGTATTTGCTCTAAAAATTAATTAATCGATTTTTGAATAATGGTAGTGCGGCATGAACAGTCACACAAAAACAACATCAATGACACCACATTTTTTTGATAGCCAATATTTGAATGAAGTCTTGGCGCAACAAAAACACGCTTACTTACACTACCCTCTGCCGACTGCAAAGGAACGTATCGATCGTTTAGCTCGACTTAAGCGTATCTTAGTTAAGTATCAAGATCAATTTGCTGATGCAATTAATCAGGACTATGGTAACCGTTCAATCGGGGAAACCAAGATTGGTGAACTGCTCACCTGTCTGGAACATATCAAATATTACAGCAAAAACCTGACCCGATGGATGAAACCTTCCAAGCGTCATGTCGGCATTATTCATCAGCCGGCTAAAGCCTGGGTACAATATCAGCCTTTAGGCGTGGTTGGGATTATCGCACCATGGAACTATCCGCTGTTGTTGTCGATTGGCCCCCTGATTTGCGCACTGGCGGCCGGCAACCATGCCATGATCAAAATTTCTAGTGCATCCGCTGCTTTTGGTGAAGTTCTGGAAAAAGCCCTGGCTGAAGCCTTCCCTAAAGAATTGGTCGCTGTGGTGAATGGTGGCGGTGTGATTTCAGATGCTTTCTGTCGTTTGCCTTTCGATAAACTGATTTTCACCGGCTCAACTGCAGTCGGTAAAACCGTCATGGCAGCCGCTGCCGAAAATCTGGTGCCGGTGATTCTGGAACTGGGCGGTAAATCGCCAGTACTGGTGCATCCATCGATTGATCTGCGCGATGTCGCGCAGCGGATTGCGGTGGGCAAACTCTGGAATGCCGGTCAGACCTGTGTAGCGCCAGACTATATGTTCCTGCCTCTCGGAAAAACTGCCGAGTTCATTGATCACTTTAAAGCCTGTGTCGAAAGCATGTATCCGGATATCACCCATAATCAGGATTACACCTCGATTATTAATGTCAAACAATATAACCGTCTGCAAGGTTATCTGGATGATGCGCGTGAACAGGGTGCGCAAGTCATTGAAATTAATCCGCGTAGTGAAAACTCGGCTGATCTGCGCAAGATTGCACCGACCATCGTGACCAATGTCACCCCGATGATGCAGATCATGCAGCATGAAATCTTTGGCCCACTGTTACCGATCATGGAATATGATCAAATTGACGATGTCATCGACTTTATTAATAGCCGTCCACGTCCACTTGCTTTATACTACTTCGACTTTGATCAGGCGCGTGCCGATTATGTCGCACAGCGTACCCATTCAGGGCATTTCGGGCAAAATACGGTACTGACCCATGTTGCGCAGGACGATCTACCATTTGGGGGTGTCGGTGCATCAGGTATGGGTAAATACCATGGCCCAGAAGGCTTCTTCAGTTTGTCGCATGAACGCTCAGTAATGTCGAATCCAAAGCTGTACAGCTTGAAATACATTCTGCCACCGTTCAATAAACCGATTCACAAGCTGATTTCGAAGACACTTCTCCGCTAAATGATCAAGGCATGAGCTATCGATATAGTTCGTGCCGCGTTTTGACGAAAATCGCTTGTCTTTTAAGCGCATTTTTGATATAAAACGCCCCTTGAATGATTTCAATCCGTTTATTTTTGACTGGCCATACAGATTTGCTGTTGGCTAAATCAATGGAGTTACACCATGTCTAAGGTTTGCCAAGTTACCGGCAAGCGTCCAGTCGTTGGTAACAACGTCTCACACGCCAACAACAAAACTAAGCGCCGGTTCGAGCCGAACCTGCACCACCACCGTTTCTGGTTAGAAAGCGAAAAACGTTTTGTACGTCTTCGTTTAACCACTAAAGGTATGCGTATTATCGACAAATTGGGCATTGAAAAGGTTGTTGCTGACCTACGTGCTCAAGGTCAAAAGATCTAAGGAGTCTGAACCATGCGTGATAAAATTCGCTTAGTTTCTTCAGCTGGTACAGGTTATTTCTATACCACGACTAAGAACAAACGTACTATGCCGGAAAAAATGGAAATCAAAAAATTTGATCCAAAAATCCGTCAACACGTAATCTTCAAAGAAGCTAAAATCAAATAATTTTAGTTTCTTTAAAAAAACGACCTTTGCGGGTCGTTTTTTTTGCACTTTTTTTATCCGACTTGATAAACTTTCTGCATGTTTTGGCACTTTTTGTGCTTATTTCCCAGCAAACCTAGCTAAAGGAGTATTTAGTGCCACATGACGTAGAGCTCATTATATTACTGGCTGTTGGTTTTGGCTTAGCTTTGGTCTTTGGCTATCTCGCTGCACGGCTACGTCTTCCCCCTTTGATCGGCTATCTCATTGCCGGCATTCTGATTAGTCCCCATACACCCGGTGTGGTCGGTGATATTCATCTGGCCAACCAGCTGGCAGAACTTGGCGTCATGTTCCTGATGTTTGGCGTCGGAATGCATTTTTCCCTGAACGATCTGATGCAGGTACGCCGGATTGCCCTGCCTGGTGCGATTTTACAGATTGCAGTTGCCACCTTGCTCGGGGTCGGAGTTTCGATGCTGTGGGGCTGGAGCTTTGGTTCAGCGCTGGTCTTCGGCCTAAGCCTGTCCTGTGCCAGTACCGTGGTTCTACTCAAAGCCCTTGGTGATCGTGGCCTACTGGATTCAATCAATGGCCGCATTGCAGTTGGCTGGTTACTGGTCGAAGATCTAGTCATGGTCTTGGCGTTGGTACTATTACCTGCCACTGCGGTACTTTTAGGTGGGCAGGCGCTGGAAGGCGCAAGCGATGAGAATATCTGGCTCACCTTAGGTATTACCCTGCTCAAAGTCGCAGGCTTTATTGCCTTCATGCTGATTATTGGTAAACGCTTGATTCCGATGATCATACAGGTGGTGGCACGTCTCGGTTCACGAGAGCTGTTTACCTTAACTGTGGTGGCAGCTGCTGTTTCGATTGCCTTTGGTGCCTATAAAGTCTTTGGTGTATCCATGGCACTGGGTGCTTTCTTTGCCGGAATGGTCGTTAAGGAATCTGATTTCAGTCATCGTGCTGAAGAAGAAACCTTGCCACTGCGTGAAATTTTCTCGATTTTATTCTTTGTTTCCGTCGGTATGCTGTTTGATCCGCGCATTTTGCTGGAACAACCTTTACATGTACTGGCCGTAGTCGCGATCATCATGATTGGTAAGACTATTGCCGCGATGGCTCTGGTGCTGTTCTTTCGCTATCCGATCAATACCGCCTTGACCGTCGGTGCTTCGCTGGCACAGATTGGTGAGTTCTCCTTTATTTTGGCTGCGCTCGGTGTTTCGCTCAACCTGCTTTCGCTGGAAGGTCAAAACCTGATTCTGGCAGGTGCCTTGATTTCAATTACGCTTAACTCCTTTATCTTTTCCGCGATTGAGCCGGTACAGAAATGGATTCGGGAACGCTCGACTCTGGCCCGCTTACTGGAACGCAGTGGTGACCCTCTGGCGATGTTACCCGATGAAGTCTCACAGGATTACCTGCGCGATCAGGTGGTCATTATTGGCCATGGTGAGGTGGGACGTCGCATTACCCGTTCATTGATGGAAGAAAACATCAAGGTGGTCATTGCCGAAGAAAACCGTGACATCGTCGAAAATCTGCGTGAAAAAGGCATTGCCGCGGTGTCTGGTGTAGCCACTGAAGCTGGCGTACTGATTCAGGCACATATTCAGCATGCGCGCTTACTGGTCATCTCCCCTATGGATATCATCGATATTCATAAAATTGTCGACATTGCCAAGACCTTGAATCCACAAATCCAGGTATTGGTCTGTGCCGAAAGCAAGGAAGAGGCTGAAGCCATTCGTCGGGATAATGTCGGTGCGGTTTATTATGCCAAAGAAGAAATGGCGAAGAATATGAGCAATCATATTTTGAACCAGATTGAGATCGCGCATCAGCATACACCTTCTCATTAGAGTTTTTTTTAATCCACATCAAATAAAAAAGTTGCCGGATCTGGCAACTTTTTTTTATGGACATCAATATATCTCTGAGCCAAATATTTTATTAACACACTGGCTTCAGACTGCTCATGACCCAAATTTCAACATACTGATTTTTCATCTTCATTTTTAAATGAGCTTCTTTCTAATGCTTAAAATCTGTCCAACCCAATAACCTACCTATGAAACTCAAAAAGCACACCGATAGTGTGCTTTCTAAATAAATTTCAACGATTAACTCATATACTTTGGTTCTTCATCCACAACTTCAGCCTGCCATTCATTGACCTGCTGTTCCAGCAAACCATAGAGTGCTGCCTGAATCATCTGTTGCGCAATCACGGGGGTCTGCTCTCCAAGTAGAGCTTTCACCTCATCATTAAATTGAATCATTACCAAAGGCTGTTTATGTGAGCCTGCATTGCGTAGAGCCAACGCGCCACCTTCAAGTTGAACGAGTTCTAAAATCGCGTCTTGATTACCAAATAAATCTTTCAACTGTTCTATAGACATATATCCTCCATGTTCAACATGGTGGCAAAGCACCGGGTGCACTTTGCATCATTAGAGTAATTGATATAGGGTTAAAAATTGCATTTTCAAGTACAGCCGATCCGATTAAAATTCAATCATCTCATTACGAAAACCATCAATTAATTGGGTCAGGTCACGATGCCACTCTCTCAATATAGCAGTATCAGGTAACCATGCTTGTGGAGACTGTGTGACTTTAATGATGAGATTTGAGGAGGTTTCGTCTTCAGGTTCTGGGGTACTTGGTTCGGGCGCATACTGGCACAGACGGTAAGCGCGTTTCAGTTCAGCAATGAAACCACTCTTGGATAAATGTTGCAGCACCGCCACTTCTGGCGAAATTTGGCCTTTGGCCGCCATCAATTCTTCGATCGATTTTAAGGTTGGATGAGGATCATTCAGGCGATAGTAACGCACCAGTTCCTGTAAAAATGCTAACAAAGCACCATGCAAATGAAACACAGTTGCTTCACGTTGTGCCTGAGCCTGTTGTACATGTTCGGTTTGCTCTGCTTGCTGGCAGGATAGACGGGCAAAATACAGTTTTTGATTGGTACGGTCCGCATGATAGCGAGCAACACGGGTCATCGAGATTTCCTAAGGTTTAAAACAAATTTTGGCTTTTATAAAGTAAAAGGTTCGCCTGCATTTCGCAATCAAAAGATGTTCGGACTGAATCAATCCAGCACTGAAATTCAGAGCATTGAGCTCACTGATTAAGTACGGCGATACTAAATTGCAGCCATAAAAAAGGAGCCTATCAAGTGCTCCTTTTTTGAGTTTAAGCCTGAGGCTTGTCTTCTGCGGCTTTCACGCGGATGCCATGTCCGTGCAGGCGTAAAGTGTTCAGGCCTTTAATGGCTTTGACTGCTTCACGGCCATGTGGCATTTCTACAAAAGCAAAACCTTTTGATTTGCCTGTTGCTGCATCAAGCACCAAAGTACAGGTCTCCACTGTGCCATATTCCTGGAACAGTTTCAGCAATTCTGCTTCTGTGACCGTACGTTCTAAATTACGAACTAAAATTTTCATCTTACAACCTTAAGAAGATAGGCAAAAAATATCAAAAAGCACGCGCCTACTCTACTTTTTGCATGAAACAACTTTGCTATAGTTTAATCGAGATCAATCCCAAAATCTAAATTAATCGACTTGCGTTCAATCAGGGCACTTTTTACAGTTTGCTGCCGGGTCTTGTAATGGGTTTCCGTGGTGCATAAATGCCGGGTGAGATCATTCAGGAAATAGCTTTCGACTTTACGCCCCTGCTCATCGACCGTTTCCCGCGCCCAATGATTCAGGTTCTGTTTGGTCAGAATTAATTCATTTTTTGCCCGGGTCAACGCCACATATAGCACACGACGTTCTTCTTCGACATCATCAAAGTCACCCTGAGCACGCGCATGCGGATAATTCCCCGGCGTCACATTGGCTACATAACAGACATTTTGCTCGGTGCCTTTGGCCGAGTGAATGGTAATCAAGGTCACCACATCATGGTCCGACTGGCGCTCGATTTCCGAGATGGACACCGGATCCAGTACATATTCCTCTAAAAATTCACTCAGCTGTGAATGCTTGGACGCCAGCTGTTTGACCAGTTCAAAATCACTTTGGCGACGTGGCCAATCCTTTTTATAGTTTTCTGCCAATTGAGATTCAATCGCCTGAATCGCCAGACCGACACAAGCTTGCACTTCGCCTTTGAGCACACTCATCTGCTGCATGATCAGAATGGTTTCTAGCGGTATCTTGCCAAACTGTTCTAATTTCTTTGCAATCTGATCCATTTCCGGTTCAGCCAATAACTGCTGCGATAGCTTACTGGCACCCACATCACCAACACCATTCCACAGGGTCAAGAAACGCATCCAGGCGATATCATCCAGCGGATTGGCGACTACGCGCATCATGCTGAGCAAATCTTTGACATGCGCCGTTTCCAGCAGCTTCATGCCACCAATAAAGCGATATGGCACATTAGCCGCGATACAAGCTGCTTCAATATGCCGTGCGGCAAAGCTGGAGCGTACCAAGACCATATGCTCGCCCCATTTGCTGCCTTGCAGATAATGACGCTCTTTAATATCAATCGCGATCCATTTAGCTTCATCAAATTCATTCGGGAAGATATGCATGCGCGGCTTAATGCCTTCTCCGCGATACGCTTCCAGACGTTTGTCATATTTGATTTCAGACTGATCGAGCAGCCAGTTCGACAGATCCAGAATTTCCTGCGTCGAGCGGTAGTTTTTTTCTAATTTGAAAATCTGCGCATCTGGCACACGCTCTTTGAAATGGTGAATATTTTCAAAGTCTGCACCACGAAAGCCATAAATCGACTGCGCATCATCACCGACACAGAACAGGCTGATCCGGTCTTTGAGTGGCTCCAGCAAAGCCCATTGCAAAGGATTGGTATCCTGCATTTCATCGACTAGCATATGCCGGCAGATCGAAGCGACATAGTCGACCAGACCTTCGGACTGTGCCAGCGCCGTGGCAACTACCGCCAGAATATCGTCATAGTCCAGAAAGCTGCGCGCCTGCTTACGTGCTTCGTATTCTTTCATGATTTCGGCAATCTGGTCTTTGAGAGCCAGATATTCCGGCATCTGTTTTTCCAGTGCTAGACTGAGCTTTTGCCGGGTATTCCGTGCAAAAGAATACAGATCACATAGTTCCTGAGGCTTAGGTAAATGATTGGGATTTTTCTTGTCATCACGGCCGCGAATCAAACGAAACATCATCAACTGATCATCACGATCAATAATCGAAAACTGTTCCAGACCAAAAGCTTTCGGAATACGGCGCAGCAGATACATACAGAAGGTATGAAAGGTCGAGGCCCGCAGTCCCTTGGCTTGTTCACCCAGTGCAAGTTCGACACGCGCCACAATTTCACTGGCTGCACGGCGGGTAAAGGTCAGAATTTGAATCTGGTTGGCAGGCACACCCTGCTCAATCAAGTAAGCTGCGCGTGCCACGATAGTCTTGGTTTTGCCACAACCTGCCCCGGCCAGCACCAAACTGTGTTTTGCTTCTGTGGTCGCTGCTTGCTTTTGTTGGGGATTTAATTCATCAATCAGGGTGGCTAAACTCATTTTCACTCATCATTTTGTGGATGTATGTAGTTTAACAGATCGCTTCCAGAATTATGGCTTTTCAGTTGTCCTGAAACTGTCTCCAATTTTATTTCCTGATTTGATATTAGCTAACGACAGGGCGTGCTGGATTACAGGAGAGAGAAATACTTTCACTCTGTCAAAAGATTTTTAACTATCTCAGCGACAGCTTTCTCCAAGTTCATTTCTGCATTTTTTAAGGCTTCCTCTAAAGGACAATCTGGCGGATTAATACCAATAATCTGGCTAAATCCTGATTCAAACAGATCCTCAATTCCTTCGCCGACTAGACCCGCAAAAGCGATTACCGGTTTATTAAATTTCCTGGCGAGCTGTGCTACCCCAAAAGGGGTCTTGCCCAAAGATGTTTGACTATCAATTTTACCTTCACCGGTCAGGACATAATCTGCTTGCGCTATTTTCTCACTCAGTTGAACCTGTTCAATCATCAGCTCTACACCTGATCGAATGGAAGCAGCAGTGAATGCCATTAAACCAAAACCCAATCCACCGGCAGCGCCCGCACCTGCCACATGACGATAATCACAGCCAATCTGCTGAGCAACCACATCGGCGAAATGACAGAGGTTTTGATCCAACTGCTTGACCATTTCAGGCGTTGCACCTTTTTGTGGTCCAAAGATTATCGATGCACCATTTGGTCCACACAGTGGATTGTTGACATCCGATGCAATGATTATTTCAGTATCTGCTAAACGTGGATCAAGTTCGGATAAATCCATTGATTTGACCAGATCTAAGTTTCCACCACAGACCTGAATTGACTCACCCGCATGATTTAGAAACCGTACACCCAGTGCTTGCAGCATGCCCGCACCCGCATCATTGGTGACACTGCCACCTAGCCCAATGATGATTTTTTTCACACTCAAATCCAATGCCTGTTTGATCATCGCTCCTGTGCCATAAGTCGAAGTGAGCATCGGATTACGCTGTGAAGGCGGTAATAAATGCATACCATTAACCTTAGCCATTTCAATCACGGCAGTCTGGCCTGCATCAACCAAACCCCAATAGGTCTGAATACGTTGCTCAGATAGTGGCCCGGTCACGTCACATGCAATACTTTGCCCCTTTAAACTTGAAATCAGTGTATCAACCGTGCCTTCACCACCATCAGCCATTGGCACATGAATGATGTGGGCATCCGAAATGACGTTCTGAATACCGCGTTGCATGGCCTGACAAGCCTGCGCAGCAGACATGCTTTCTTTAAACGAGTCAGGAGCAAGCACAAAGGTGAGCGGCATGGTGTGATCTTTTATCCACAAATGAAGTCTAAATTGTGGATAAATCCAGCACTATCCACAAGTCTTTATTTCCAGCCCAGTTCAATTGCAGTTATCTCATTAATCAAGGTTTGATTTAAAGATTCTGGCATTTTACTGGTGGTTTGAGACAGTGGAATATGTCCTGCCATCAGCTCCGCCTTGGTTTGCGGAAATAAGGGTTGCTGATCTGGAAATGCATAACCCAGCGGATAAATCGGTTGACCTGTCGCTAAATCATATTTATCCGAAGCGCCAAAGGCATGCAGCAATTCATGCACCAATACAATTTTATTCTGTTCAGTTTGTTGTTTGGATGCAAATAGATTTATCGAACCAATCCGGCCTTTTTGCAAGGCAGTGGAATGTTTCAATTGCTTGGTCTGCACAGGATCATAGTAATTTAAAAATAAAGTCACATTAGCTGAAGGGTCTGAACTCTGTCGCCGTTTCCAAGCATAGAACCGGAATTTTAAACTCCATAAAACTGTATCGATGAGCGAGTCTTGCTCAGGGACTTTGGGTGGTAGAACTTGAAGCTCACGGCCTAAATTAAAATAAAAATAAGTCGGCTGTCCACGATACTGCTGAGCTGCTTTTTCCAGATATTCCCGTGCTCCATTCAGGTCCTGAGCTGACAGTTGCTGGATATATTGCTGTGTGGTCGGTAATCCATCGGCATTAATCGGATGCAGCAACACAATAATCGGCTTTGACCAGTTCTGGTTTTGATCACGATAGGCATTGACCGCGACAATCAATAAGATGATTAATAAAATCAGAATCCGAATCTTTTTCCACATATCGATTACACACTCTGCTTTTTCATTTTTCTTAAATACATCTGACTCATTTCTATTTTTGTTTCAAATAAATTTAAAGTTTTTATTAATCCTGACAATTTGGCTCTACCATAGTTACGAGAGTCAAAATCAGGCTTTACTGCACTGATATACTGCCCGACCATCCCTAAATTCGCCCATCCATTATCATCGGCATTATCTTTTACAGCTTTATAAATTAAGTTAAGCGTAGCTCGATCCATCCCTTCAGGTAACTGAATTTCCTTTTGCGCAGATATAGTTTTTTGTCCATTAGTCTTGATAATCTCCGAAACTTTTTTATCTATTGATCCTGTTTCTTCACCATCCTCATTATTTTTAATTTCACTATCTACAAGTAAGTTTTCGATATAAATGAACTTGTCACAGGCTTTCTTAAATGCTTCAGGCGTAGCTTTTTTGCCAAAGCCATACACTATTAGACAATTTTCACGAATACGTGAAGCTAAGGGCGTGAAATCGCTATCGCTGGATACGATACAAAATCCATCTAATGCACCTGCATAAAGTAAATCCATAGCATCAATGATCAGGATCATATCCGTCGCATCTTTACCCTTGGTATAAGCGAATTGTTGTACCGGAGTGATGGCATGAGGAAGGAGTACATCTCGCCATTTCTTTAAAGTTTCGCTGCTCCAGTCCCCATACACACGTTTGACACTGGCAATGCCATATTTCGCAACTTCTTCCAACACTGATGAAATCGCGTTGATAGAAGAATTATCCGCATCGATTAATACAGCGAACTTTTTTGTCTGAATATCCACATCCACCCCAAAATATTATTTTTAATTTTTTGTATAAATGATTCTGACATAAAAAATGCCGACTTTCGTCAGCATTTTTTGAATCTTAGAATTTAGGCTTCAACCCATTTTCCGTCCTGGTAAACCAGAGACCATTTGGTTTGCTTGCCTTCTGCAGTTTCCGAACCAATATATTGTGACTGGTTCTTACGGCTAAATTTTACCAGAGTCGGATTCCCTTCCGGGTCTACATCGGGTGCCTGCAAGATAAACTGATACTTTGGATCAAGCTGATCAGCAACAGAACGAATCTCGGCCACTTTCGGTGCACGGGTTTCACGCACTTTCGGGAACTTGCTCGCCGCCAGGAATAAACCGGCTGCACCGTCACGCAGTACAAAGAAATCGTCATGCTTGGCAGAACGTAAATGTTCCATCTTGATCGGATCCACACGTGGAGGTGCAGGCTGACCGCTCTTTAAGACTTTACGGGTATTGTCACAGCTGGTACAGGCAAAGTAAGGACCAAAACGGCCTGTCTTCAGCTGCATTTCGCCATCACACTTGTCGCATGGAATGCTTGGGCCATCATAGCCTTTAATTTTGAACTCGCCTTCTTCAAGTTCAAAACCACTACAGTCCGGGTTATTCCCACAGATATGCAGTTTACGACCGCCATCAATCACATAGCTGTCCATGGCAGTTTCACAGATCGGACAACGCTTCTTCGACATCAGGTCAGCAGTTTCCGCAGCCTCATCATCAGACAATGCAGCCAGAGACTCAACTGGTGTCAGGTTCAAGGTTCCCTTACAACGCTCTTTCGGCGGCAAGTTATAGCCTGAACAACCCAGGAATACACCTGTGGTTCCGGTACGGATCTGCATCGGACGGTCACATTCTTTACAGTGTACCGCATCCACTTCTACAGGCTGATTACGGCGCATTCCGTTTTCACCCTGCGCTGTAGTCAAACGTTGTTTAAAATCGCCATAGAAGCTGTCTAATAGCTCTTTCCAGTTACGCTCACCATCTGCTACCTTATCCAGCTGACCTTCAAGATCTGCGGTAAAGGCATAGTTCATCAGATTACTAAAATTTTCATCCAGACGATCGGTAACGATCTCACCCATCTTCTCGGCATAGAGACGACGGTTATCCAGTTTCACATAACCACGATCCTGAATGGTCGAGATAATCGCAGCATAGGTCGATGGACGGCCAATGCCTTTTTTCTCGAGTTCTTTCACCAGTGAGGCTTCAGTAAAACGTGCCGGTGGCTTGGTGAAATGTTGAGATGGATCAAGTTTCTCAAGTTTAAGCACTTCACCGACTTTGACCGCAGGCAATAAAATATCGTCATCGGCTTTATTGGCACCACGCACGCGGGTAAAGCCATCAAAGACCAAGGTACGGCCTTTGGCTTTCAGTTCTACGCCATTGGCATCCACCAAAATGGTAGAAGACAGATATTCTGCCGGAGTCATCTGACAAGCAACAAACTGGCGCCAGATCAGGTCATACAGACGCTGTGCATCACGCTCAACACCCACCAGACTATCGCCTTTTAAGCCAACCATAGATGGGCGAATTGCTTCATGCGCTTCTTGCGCACCGGCTTTATTGCCGTAACGATTCGGCTTGGCAGGTAAATACTTCTCGCCAAATTCGGATTCGATATGGCCACGCACCATATTCACCGCATCATCACTCAAGAATGTCGAGTCGGTACGCATATAGGTAATGAAACCGGCTTCATACAGGCGCTGCGCCAACATCATGGTTTTCTTCACAGAAAAACCGAGACGGGTACTGGCTGCCTGTTGTAGCGTTGACGTGATATACGGTGCACTTGGATTAACCTTGGTTGGCTTATCTTCACGTGCAGAAACCGTATAATCCGCATCTTTGATCAGGTTTAATAAGGCATCAGTTTCGGCTTTGTTGCGCAGCCTGAGCGTCTTGCCATTTTGCTTGACTGCTTCGAGACGAATATCATCTTTTTTCGATTTGGTATCGGCAAACACCTGCCAGTATTCTTCAGGAATGAAGGCACGAATTTCACGTTCACGCTCGACCACTAGCTTCACCGCAACCGACTGTACACGACCGGCTGACAGACCACGCGCAATCTTTTCCCAAAGCAATGGCGAAATCATAAAGCCCACGACACGATCCAGGAAACGGCGTGCCTGCTGCGCATTGACTTTATTGGTATCCAGACGTGACGGATGCTTAAAGGCATCCTGAATCGCATTTTTGGTAATTTCATTAAAGACCACACGCTGATAACGCGAATCATCACCGCCGATGACTTCTTTTAAATGCCAGGCAATCGCCTCTCCTTCCCTGTCCATATCCGTTGCCAGATAGACTTCATCGACTTGCGATGCCAGTTTTTTCAGTTCGGCAACCACATGTTCTTTGCCAGGAAGGACTTCGTATTTGGCTTTCCAGTCATGTTCCGGATCGACACCCATGCGGTTAATCAACGCATTCTGTGATTTTTCAGCTTTTTCTGCATCCGTCAGTTTGGTACGTGTCGCTGGTTTTTTCTCTGTCGATTTTGCAGAACCGCCAGTCGGTAAGTCACGCACATGACCCACCGATGATTTTACGATGTAGTTCGGACCAAGGTACTTATTGATTGTTTTCGCTTTTGCAGGCGACTCCACAATCACTAGGGCACGCTTGCTTCCAGCGTCGGGAGACTTCGCTGTGCTGCTTTTTGATGTGGACCGAGGAGCGTTCGCCATAATTAACCGTTAATCCTGTTTATTTCTAAATTAAAGTTCAGCCAAAGCGTGTAACAGTGCTTTGATGTCGTCGAGTTGGGTCGCTCTTAAATCAGCTTCTTCATCCCAGTACATGCCGACACAGTTGGCCTGCATATCAATAGCATAAATGCCTTTTAATGCAATGGGAAAATCTTTAAATTTCTCATCACCCTGCACGATTTCGAGTTTATTATCGACAACACGGGCGCGCATCAAGGGCAAACGCGCATCTGGCATCAGCACACTGTAGTACGCGACCATACTGGCACGACTTTCAGTCGCCTTCGGGATTTTGGTCCAGTCCGGTGCCACCACCAGACGTGGATGCAAACCCATTTTACGGGCTTTGTCACGCATCAGGCCCAAGGCTTTTTCTCGGGGGCTCACGCGCAACCCGAAAATCGACCCTATGACGAAAATGATGATGACCACCGTCACCCAGATTCCAGTGTTTTCCATAGTTCAACCTTTATGTTCTATTATTAGAGTTGCATAAGCACAATATAAAACGCAAGTTTGCACGATAAAATTAATTCAGGAACATTTCATGACTATATAAAATTTCGTGACCATTCCAGTAAATATAACCTTTCTCGATCAACTCCTTCAGCAGCAAGCGGATGTCCGATTTTGGAAATAACTGTTCCAGTAAATCACGCAGCTCATAAATGTCTTTGGGTTTATCGCCCTGCAATTCATGCAGTTTACGCGCCACTTCCAGTTGTACCGGATCGATCCGGCCAAAGTTCTTGAACAGGTCTTGCTGTGCCGACTGGATTGGTGACTTGAGTATTTCAGATTCAACTGGAGCTTCTTCTGCCTTCAGTTGGGAAATGACCTGATCCAGTTTTGGATTTTCAACCGGGCTTTGTTCATCCAGATTGAGTTGCAGCCATTGTTTCAAAACTTTTTTGCGGAAGCTGATTTGCTCATCATAGCGTTTGACGATTTTCAGGTTAATCAACATGCCGACCACATGCTGAGCTTTTACCGGCATCACTTGCAGAATATTCGCCACTGAGTTTTTTAGGGTTTCCACCGTATTCGGTTTGCCGCTCATTTTCCCTAACGCATCACAGTATTTTTTCACCAGTTGCAAGGCAGGTTTGTTCTTGATGGTATCCAGACTCGGAAGATGATTTTTAGGTTGATCGGTTGGAATGTTTGTCTCATCAGGCTGAATCTGAATTAGGTGACACGGAATATCAGAAGCTTGCAGCATCTGCTGCAACATCTCGCAGCTGTCCATCGCCGAGATCAATTCAACCTCGGTTTCCGGCTCCAGTAGCGCCATAAGCTGACCGACAATGACCGCATATTCATATTCTTTTTGTGGCGATTCAGGCGTGTCCAGTACCACCACCTGACCACTGCTAATCCAGCCGGCAAGCTCGGTTAAATCCTCTAAGGAGAATTCAAATTTTCCAGCACAGCTAAACAGATATAAAGTCGAATAATGCGCCACAATCTCACGCATTAACTTGGCTGTGGGGAAATTATTTTCGAGGTCGAGTAGAACAACTTTTGGGTGCATGGGACGCAATTCCGGAATGTACCTAAGAGCCGGTATTAGAGTAGGAAGTGAGTGAAAGGTCAAATAATTTTACGACTGAATGGGTGCAGGCCTGTTTCGGCAGAGGGCCAAACTGCATTTTATGAAATGCCTGCAAGAAATCTGTTTACGAGCGCGAATGTTTGTTTTCAGCAGAAAAACTCTTTTAAACTTGATGATCGCGCTGCGCTTTATTACTTTTATATGCGGATTTAATGCAATTTAAAAGCCAATTCAAAAAAATAATATTTCTCTTTTTAACATCTTATCGATTGGCTCATTTTTATTTTTCAATAAAAAACCCTTAGATCAGCTAAGGGTTGTTGTTGATTAAATCATTGGTTGCAAATTAATAATGCGGTGGGCGATCTGCAACCGGATCAAATTCTGCAATGCCTTCAGACAGATCTGAAGACTCAACACGTTGATATAACAGCGTCATTTGCTTTTTCAGATCAGCAATTTCCAGGGTCTGTTTGGCCACCTGATCATTCAACTGTTCAACTAAATCGTCTAAAAATGCAATTCGCACTTGCAAATCTTCAATGGGTGCGGAAAATGACGCCTGATCATTTAGATTTTGTTGTTTAGTCATTTAAAGTCCTCATTGGGGATTTCAGGAAACATTATGGCCTATATTACCCTTAGGGATGTCCAACTTGCGTTTGGTGGACCCGCCCTGCTCGACGGCGCGAATTTTAACTTGGAACGCGGCGAACGAGTGTGTTTGATTGGCCGTAATGGTGAGGGTAAGTCTACCTTACTTAAGCTGATTGAAGGAAGTTTACTGCCTGACAACGGCGAAGTTTCATTACAAAACGGCATTACTATTTCCATGCTGGCGCAAGATGTACCGATGGATTCAGGTAAAGTGGCTGATATCGTGGCAGATGGCGCTGGTGAAGCGTCAGAAGTTCTGCGTGCTTATCATGCTGCCAGTGAAGCTTGTGTACTGGGTGACATGGACGCCTGTGATCGTATGGGCAACCTGCAACACAAAATGGATCAGCTGGATGGCTGGGCGCTGGAAACCAAAGTCAATTCGATTTTAAGCAAAATGGGCCTGGACCCGGATGCAGATCTTGCCGATTTGTCCGGTGGTCGTAAACGTCGTGTCTTGCTGGCACGTGCTTTACTTACCCAGCCTGATGTGCTGTTACTCGACGAACCGACGAACCATTTAGACGTTGAAAGTATCGAATGGCTGGAAAAATTCCTGCTCGATCAGAACAATTTGACCCTGCTGTTCATTTCGCATGACCGTGCCTTTGTCGACAGCATCGCCACCCGTATTGTCGAGCTGGATCGTGGTCAGCTGCGCAGTTATGAAGGTAACTATTCACGTTATCTAGACATGAAAGCCCAGCAAATGGAAGCTGAAGAAAAGCAAAATGCGCTCTTCGATAAAAAGCTGGCTGAAGAAGAAGTCTGGATCCGTCAAGGCATTAAAGCCCGTCGTACCCGTAACGAAGGCCGTGTCCGCGCTCTGAAAGCATTGCGTGAAGAATCTAAAGCACGTCGTTCACAGCAAGGTAAAGTGACGATGGCGACTCAGGATGCCAACCGTTCCGGTAAACTGGTGTTTGAAATCGAGAACCTGAGTGTGAAATTCGGTGACAATGCACCGATCATCAATAATTTTTCTGCACTGGTCCTCCGTGGCGACCGTATCGGTCTGGTCGGTGATAACGGTGTCGGTAAAACTACGCTGATTAAAGCCATTCTGGGCGAGCTAGAACATGGCGGTACGGTGAAGACCGGTACGCAGTTAGAAGTGGCCTATTTTGACCAGCTCCGTAATGCACTGGATCTGGAAAAATCTGTTAAAGATAACGTTTCCGAAGGTTCTGACCACGTCGATGTGAATGGCAACCGCCGTCATATCTATAGCTATTTACAAGATTTCCTGTTCTCGCCGGAGCGTGCACGTACCCCAGTCAAAGCTTTGTCGGGTGGTGAACGCAATCGTATCCTGCTAGCGAAACTGTTGCTGAAACCATCGAACCTGATTGTGATGGATGAGCCAACCAACGACCTGGACATGGTGACTTTAGAGTTACTGGAAGAAATGCTGGGCGGCTACAAAGGCACTCTGCTGTTGATCTCGCATGACCGGGCCTTTATGGACAACGTGGTGACATCCACTTGGGTCTTTGATGGTAAGGGCAATATCGACGAATATGTCGGTGGTTATCAGGATTATCTAGAACAGCGTCCGGATCAAACCGTGGTTGATCAAAAAAGTGCTGTGAAAAAAGCCATGGCCAAAGCAGAAGCCGAGACTGCGCCGGTCGCTGCCAAAAAAGTTAAGCTTAGCTACAAGGACCAGCGCGCACTCGACCAACTTCCTGCTGAGATGGAAGCGCTGGAAAAAGAGCAGGCCGAGATCAATGCACAACTGGCTGATGGTTCTTTATTTGTGACTGATTCTGATAAAGCACTGAAACTTTCTAACCGTTTATCTGAAATTGATGAGCTGTTACTGGAAAAATTAGAGCGCTGGGAAGAGCTGGACAATCTAAGTAACGGCTAAATATTCCCCGAGCTTTTACTCAAGCATCTGTATTCGTACAGATGCTTTTTTATTTCAATAATCTTCTCTGTTAGACTGCACTTAATCTTTTGGCCCTATATTGTTTTATGAGTACTCAGCCTGCATATCAACCCGGTAAATTTCAATGGTCATTCCTGTTACCTCAATACTGGGGCAAATGGCTGGGCATTATTTTCCTGATGATTCTGGCGATCTTACCTTGGGCCATTCAGCATCGTCTGGCGTCCCTGCTGGGCCACCTTTCTTTTAAATACTTGAAATCACGCCGTGAAACCACGCTGCGTAATCTGGAAGTCTGCTTTCCCGAATGGTCTGAAAAGCAGGTACAGGACAATGCCCGTCAGGTATTTATCGATCAAATGCTGGGGGTGTTTGAGACGCTGAATGCCTGGTACAGTCCGAAATGGTTTCAGGGCCGCGTCAGTATTGAAGGCTTGGAACATATTCAGAAGGCACAAGCCGCAGGCCAAGGCATGCTGTTATTAGGCACGCATTCAACTTTGCTCGATGCGGGTGGTTATCTTTGCGCACAATATTTTGAACCGGATGTGGTCTATCGTCCGCAGAATAATCCACTTTTGGACATGCTGATTTACCGTTGTCGCGCCACAATTTATGCCAATCAGATTGACCATGATGATATGCGCGGTCTGGTACGTAACCTGAAAAATGGCCATGCGATCTGGTACAGTCCGGATCAGGATTATGGTTTAAAACAAGGCGTGATGGCACCTTTTTTTGGCGTGCCTGCGGCGACTGTAACCGCACATCGCCGTTTACTGAAAATGACCAAAGCGGCTGCAATTCCTTTATATTTCTACCGTCATGGCGATATTAACAATCCGCGCTACCATGTGCTCATTGAACCGGCACTGGAAAACTTCCCTAGTGAGAATGAAGTTGAAGATGCCACTCGCGTGAACCGGGTGATTGAGCAGCAGTTGCGCATCGCACCGACCCAATATATGTGGTTCCACCGCCGTTTTAAGACTCGCCCTGAAGGTTATAAATCAATTTACTAAATCGATTTGATCACGGAATTTGAAGGGCTATAGCTTAAAATCATGTTTAAGTAATTGAAATAATTTAACCCGAGCTCTACATCCTGTAAAACTCGGGTTAATGAGGTTGTGCTTTCACATATTATAATTCGTTCTGCTTGTTTGTGATTTCCCTTTCAGCATCATATCCATGATGTTTTCATTCAGCTTCGTCTTCCTTATGAGAATATCCTTTCTCGACTCCCTGTGCTGATAAACCTAGAATACACAGATTCCCCACCCCTGCCCATTCGCAAGAAGCGTAAACTGTTGTAAGCAATATCGTACACTTTTCTTCTAAAAACCTATGAGATTTTGCCCCCTTCTTTATAAGCCAGGGCAACTTCATCAGTGACTATTTTTTCCTCTTTCTCTGCTTTCTGAATGCCCTCTTCAATGGCTTTTTGTGCTTCCTGCTCATCTTTATCAGTTTGTTCTAATTCTTCCTGAATATGCTCGAATACCCGACCGGTTTGTAAAACCAGAAAGACCGGAAAATGGTCAGAACCTACATGCGGTAAACGCTCCATGTGTACCAAGGCAAAATCGGTACTATGAAAGACGTGATCCAGCGACCAGCGGAAAAAAGGATAATCTGCGTGAAAAGTATTCACATAATGACGTCCTACCCGCGGATCCAGCAGCCCACTAATGCGTTGAAACAGGCGTGTGGTACGTGACCAGGCCACGTCATTCAGATCGCCCATGACGATACAGCTTTCATCCAGATCTTTAATCTGATCACCGACAATCAGCAGTTCAGCATCACGCAAGGTAGAATCCTTGGCCTCGGTCGGACTGGGTGGTTTGGGATGCAGACAGTAGAGCTGTACCGGTTGTCCTGAGCGTAAAATCACCGTGGTATGAATGGAGGGAATTTCATCACTCAGAATAAATTTAACCTCAGTTTCACTCAGTTCGAGCTTGCTATATAGATGCATGCCATACAGATTATCCAAAGGCACAGGCACGCGATAAGGATAATCAGCTTCAATCACCGAGAGTGCATTTTGCCAGTTTTGATCGGTTTCCAGAGTCAAAACCAGATCTGGCTGATGAATCTGGATCTGCTCGATCAGTAAATGATATTTGGTATTGGTAGTAAGTACATTGGAAACGACCAGGGAAATCTGACGTTGCGGATCCAGCTGATCCTGCTTGACCTGCTTGACCTGTTTTTTCCAGATAAAGGTATAGGGCAATACCATTTTCAACTGATAGGCCAAAGCTGCCATCAGACCGATAAAAAGCAGCTGATTCAACCAGTTCCAGGGATGATCAACTAGGAGAAAAAGAATAAAGGCGATAAAGCCCAATACCAGAATTTGTAATCGTGGAAAATCCGCACCCCGAATCCACCATTCATCACGTGGTATCAGTGACCAAAAACTTAACCAAATGACAATGATTGCCAGAATTTGGATAACCCATATCATAAACTGCGCTCTTAATTAAGTTATTATTTTTTCTAAAAGAAAAATGACGTTATCAATTTTGTATGTATCATAAAGCAGATATTTCTCTCAAGAATATTGATGTTTTGATTGTGTAGCTCTTGCAGTTGGGTCCCTTTTTGGTACACTCGAATCCCTTTTGATTTTTTAACGCACCGAGGCAAAGTGACATGAAAGTAGGTCTGGTCGGTTGGCGCGGGATGGTCGGTTCCGTCCTTATGCAACGTATGGTTGAAGAGAATGATTTTGCTCATTTTGAGCCATTCTATTTCTCTACCAGTAATGCAGGCGGTGAAGCGCCGGCATTTGGCGGTAAGACCGCCCCAGCACTTATGGATGCATCAGACATTAACAGTCTGAAGCAAATGGATGTCATTATTACCTGTCAAGGTGGCGACTATACCTCTGAAGTTTTCCCGAAATTAAAAGCTGAAGGCTGGAATGGTTACTGGATTGATGCAGCATCAACCTTACGTATGGATGATGAAGCCATCATCGTACTTGATCCGGTCAACATGCATGTGATCAAAGATGGTTTGGTTAAAGGCACCAAGACTTTTGTCGGTGGTAACTGTACAGTTTCCTTGATGCTGATGGGCTTGGGCGGTCTATTCCAGAACAATCTGGTGGAATGGGCAACGTCAATGACCTATCAGGCCGCTTCAGGTGCAGGCGCGCAAAACATGCGTGAACTGATCAATGGTATGGGTTATTTATATAACAATACCAAAGAGTTGCTTGATGATCCGCGTTCTCCAATTCTGGATATCGACTCTAGAATTGCTGAATTACAACGTGGTGAAGGCTTCCCGTCTGCAAACTTTGGCGTTCCTTTGGCTGGTTCACTCATTCCTTATATCGACAAGCAACTGGAAAGCGGCCAGTCGAAAGAAGAATGGAAAGGTCAGGTTGAAACCAACAAGATTCTGGGCAACCAGCAGATCGTGCCAATTGATGGTCACTGTGTACGTATTGGTGCCATGCGTTGCCACTCTCAGGCATTAACCCTGAAATTGAAAAAAGATGTACCTTTGGATGAAATCGAAGACATCATTGCACGTGCTAATGACTGGTCTAAAGTGGTTCCAAATACTCGTGAAGCATCGATGACTGATCTGACGCCTGTTGCTGTAACAGGTACTTTAACCGTTCCAGTCGGCCGTCTGCGCAAGCTGAACATGGGTAAAGAATATCTGGGTGCGTTCACTGTAGGTGACCAGTTGCTTTGGGGTGCCGCTGAGCCGTTACGCCGTATGCTACGTATTCTGATTGATTATAAAAATGCCTAATATCCTTTGGATATAAAGCCCAAAGCCGATCTTTATTGATCGGCTTTTTTATGTAACTATTGCGTAAGTATTTTACAAAAAACAAACATCCCGTTAATCTATAATTTTCGCTATGCGATAATGACTGAGCTCACGATTAAGATGACTGTATATAACAAATTAAAGCTTGCCATTTTAGCCATTGTCGCTTCACAAAATATTTATGCGATTAATGTAGATCCGGTTCAGATTCAGTCTGCCCCTGGGGAATTACTCTACGCAGAAATGACTTTTCGGCAGTCTGATATCAATTTGCCGATTGAAGTCAGTCTGGCTTCACCTGAAGATTTACTCTCGATAGGTGCATCGCATCAGCCACCTGGTCATCTGAACTTTTTTACTCGGCGCAGCAATAATGGCACCGGGGTTATTACTATTACTTCTTCTCGACCAATGACAGAGCGCGAGCTGAATATTATTGTCAAAATCAAGGAAGGCAATGCCGCACGGCTGCAACATATTCGTACGCCCTTACAAGCTAAAACCGATTTATTAAAAGCCAGTCTCAAACAGAATGAACGCCCGCTTGCACCAGTTGTCGTCGTCAGTGAAAAAGATATTGCACTCAACTTACCCGTAAGTAGTCATTACAGTACAACAGCTTCCACAGCCTTAAATAAGCCACCGGCTCTAGAAAAGCCGTTGGCATTGCAACGTACAGCACCACCAACATTATCGAACACTTCTATTCCAAAAACTGCATTTGCGCCAGCTGTAATGACATCAAGTCCAGCGATTCAGGCTCAAGCGATTGCGCCTGTACTGAAAAGCGAGGCTGTAACTGCACCCGATACTCAAGCCCCAGATAAAACTGCAGCGGCGCTTTCAGATTCAGTAAAGACCTCACAAGCAACTCTTGCATCGCCTGCTCCTGCAGCAGCTTCGACTACAAACAAACCAGCTAGTACGATGCCAGCAAATCAAAGCGCATCAGCACCAAATAAAGCAAATATGCAGAAAGCTGTAGAGTCCCATTCTGATCATCAAACTGCTTCCAGTGATCCATTGGTGAAAAAATTTGCTGAGGAACAAGCCAGAAAATCAACTGGATCAGCTAATCCGGTGAAAACTCCAGCTCCAGTTACTACAAAAGCTTCACCAGTCAAAGCAACTCCGAATCAGACTCAACCTACTTATGTAGTTCGATCCAATGAGTCACTGTGGGGAATTGCCTCACGAATTGCTCAACAGCAGCAGCGCCCGGTCAATGAAGTCATGCAACAAATTAAAAAAGACAATGAGCATGCTTTTATTGGAGGAAATGCCAATCGTCTACGTAAAGGTGCTGCATTGAACTTAAATACGACTCATCCTACACCTGCGCCTATTAAAGTCACTGCGGCAAAGCAAACCGAGCTACCGTCTAAGCCTACTGGCAAGACTAAATACCGCCTGAATCAGGCAGAAATGAGCCTAGTGGCTGAGAACCAGCGCGATTCCGGGCAAGTTTCTGCAAACCAGAACACAGAACGCAATCAAACATCAAAGGAATTGTCATTAAAAGTTATGACAGCCCGAGAAAAAACCGTTAAATTACAGAGAAACGTAACTGAATTAGAATTGGCACTCAATCAGAAGGATCACAGAATTCAGTTATTAAATGCGCGTCTGGCCCAGCTACAACAACAGCTCAAAGCCCAACAAGCAGATAAGAAGCCAATTAATTAAAAAGTTACACATGACGATTTATTGGGATAGGCGAACTTAAACTACTCTATCCCCAAGGGGTAAAACATGCTGATTTATGTGATTCCATTAGTGATATTGATCATCGTATTAATTGTCTTTAAAAAACGACAAGATGCTCAAGAATCAGATAAAGCAAAAACTAAAACGGTAAAAGCAAAAAAACCTGGTTCTGCGTCAAAAGCTGCCCCACAAAGAACCAAGGTGGTGGAGCCAGTCGGGGTCACAAAAAAATCAGCAACGCCATTATCAGCAGAAACACGCAAGAAAATTGAAGGCCTGATTCAAGAACGTAATTTTTTTGCGGCCGAAGCACAGATTAACCAGGCACTGAATCGGGATAATTCCCAGCATGAACTCTATCTATTGTTATTGGATATTCATATCTTACAAAAAGATGAGTTTGCAATTTCACAGCTGCTCAACCATATCCGTTCTTTGCATTTAGATGAGATTCTGGCGCAAGCTGAAGCGAAAAAGCGTGAATTTGAAAAATCTTCATCTGCTGTAAAAGAGACCATTGATTTTCCAAGTGCCCAGCCTAAAACTTCTTCTGCGCAGGAAGCTGCTTCAACTTCAGATGCCTTTGCCGATCTGGTTGCACCGGCTCCTTCAAATGAACTGGCATTTGAACAATTGCAACAAGACTTTCAACCAAGTAAACCGGCTACCCCTGTAGAACCTGTAGCAGATATTCAGCCACTTGAATTTAATTTTGAACCAAAGACTCCCCCAGTAGAAACACCAAAAGCTAAAGAGGCTCCTGTACCTGCTGCTCCTTCTGTAGATTTTGAATTTCAGAGTACATCTACAGATATTCAAACTACAGCAGCAACAGAAACGGCACCCATCCTAGACTTTAAACTGGATTTGGAACAACCTGCTCCAGTAGAAACGGCGCCTGCTGCCACTGAAGAAATCAAGCCTCTAGATTTCTCATTCTCACTTGACACACCTGTAACAGCAGCTGAAAAAACTGCGGTGCCAGCGACTGAGTTTGATCTATCCAGTTTGACAGCTGCAGCACCTGTGGCTGAGCCGGCTGCACAAACTAATCTATCCGGACTGGATTTCAAATTAGACCATTTGGAAACCACGCCAGAAGCGCCTGCTGCGACAGCAATGAATTTCGATATTGCTGCTGCGCCCGCTCAAACAGCGATCAATCAACATGATCCGCTGGTGCAATCTTTCCCCGAATTACTGGATGTTAATGAAGCAAGTCTCAACCTTGATCTTGCCCAGCAATATATTCAGCTCGGTGCCTCTGCTGCTGCGCGTGAAATTATTGCAGAACGAGAAGCCGAATATACTCCTGAGCAACAGCAACGCGCAGAGCAATTACTGAATCAAATCGCATCTTGATGCATTTCGATTTACACTAAAGCAGTCAATAATTGGCTGCTTTTTTTATGATAAAAAATATTGCATTAATTTATATGGGCGGCACATTCGGCTGTGTGGGAGATCCTCTTGCACCGATGCCTGCTGATTTATTTATTCCAAAGCTCGAACAGATACTTGCAGAGCAATATTTCGTCGAATGTCACCATGCACCCGCGATTAAGGACAGTAGTGCCTGCACAGCAACCGACTGGTTGCAACTGGTACAGTTTATTCAGCAATTGCAATCGCGGCAGATCCAGCATTTTGTGATCATTCACGGTACAGATACGCTGAGTTATGCCAGTGCGGTACTAGCACATTTTATCGGGAACTCGGCGCATGTGGTGCTGACCGGTAGCCAATATCCGTTGCTGAATGCTCAAGGCAATGAACAGCGTGAATTTAGCGATGCCCTGGATAACCTGAAATTTGCACTAGATTCAGTCAGCAAATCTAACGCTGGGGTCTATCTGGCGTTCCATCATCAACTGCTACATGCGCAAACGGCACTGAAACAGCATACCACCGAGTTAAATGCCTTTGCAGGTCTTGATGCCAATATTGCAATCCAAACCAGCCAACAGTGTTATCAAATCGAAGCTGAAGATATTGCGAAAGCGACTGAATTCAACTGCATGAGCATCATGATGCAGCCAGTTGATCTGACCCAGCAGCTGAATAACCTGAACAACCTATTGGCTCGACCACCACATTTTTTATTTCTGCAAGGTTTTGGCACTGGCAACCTCGCGGTCAATGACGCCATGATTGCACTCATTGATCAATTCTATGAGCAGGGCTGTATTTCCGTCTTGACCACCCAAGTGCCTTTTGGTGCGACGGATCAGCGCTATGCTATTGCCGAATGGGTCAATCATTGCAAAATTTTGCTGAATGAAAGTTATGGACATGCGGATCTGTATGCAAAAGCCCTAAAAATGTATTTACAATACGACACTGTAGAGCAATGGCATCGTCATTGGTACGATCAATAAGGTTTTGAGGTCATTATGCAACGTTTTGCGGTGGGAATTGAGTTTTGTGGGATGCATTATCGGGGATGGCAGACTCAACAGCCGGGAGTTGCAAGCGTACAGGAAACCATTGAGAAGGTTCTGAGCAAAGTTGCCGATCAACCGATCCTCTTGCATGGTGCCGGCCGCACGGATGCCGGGGTACATGCGACCAACATGGTGGCACATTTTGATACTGATGCCCTGCGTTCTGAACGTGGCTGGCTGATGGGCTGCAATAGCCAACTCCCTAAAGACATCTCGATCCAGTGGATCAAAGAAATGGATCACAGCTTCCATGCCCGTTTTAAGGCACAGGCGCGCCGCTATCGCTATGTGGTCTACAACCACCCTGTACGCCCGGCATTGCTGCATAAACAGGTCACCCATGTCTATGCACCGCTTGATGTTGAACAGATGATATACGCCGCGAAAAAGTTTGAAGGCACGCATAACTTTGAAAGCTTCCGCGCCGCAGCCTGTCAGTCCAATCAGCCCGTTCGTCATGTCACCCATTGCCGCCTGATTCAGCATGGTCAGTATCTGGTACTGGATATTCAGGCCGATGGCTTTCTGCACCATATGGTGCGCAATATCATGGGATGTTTATTGGAAATTGGTCAGGGCATGTATGCTGCCGATCATATTGATAATATTTTCGCGGCAGAAGACCGTAAAGCTGCTGGTGTGACTGCGCCAGCAGATGGTTTGTATTTTATTCATGCTGATTATCCGGCGCAGTTTGAATTACCTGAATTACCCTTAGGGCCACATTGGCTGAATATGCCGGAATAGTTTTTAAATTTTTTAGAATATTTACCTCCCCTAACCCCTCCTAAAAGGAGGGGAATTCCTCCCTTTTTTTAAAGGGAGGTTAGGAGGGATTTTTAACGCTGCTTCCGTTTCCGATATTCTACCGGCGTTTCATTAGCCCAGCGTTTAAAGGCACGATAGAAGGTACTTGGCTCGGAAAAACCGGTCAGATAGACAATCCGCTCGACGCTCTCATTAGTACTCGCCAGCAAACGCTTGGCCAGACGACAGCGATAATCCGAGAGAATCTGCTGAAAGCTGGTATGTGCCTCACTCAGTTGTGTTCTCAAACGGCGTGGCGTGATGTTCAGCTGGGCTGCCACAGTTTCTAGCGTGGTTTCGCCACTCTCCAAAGTAGAGCCGATTGCACGACGTACTTCACCGACCAGATCATATCTTGCCAGTTCCTGTAGCTTTTCAATGGCCAGTTGCTCATGCAGCTGCAACAGCTCAGGTTCAGCCTGCCACAGCGGATATTCCAGGATAGTCGGATCGAAATACAAACGAGTTTCTTTCTGACCTAGACTGACCGGACACTCATAAACCCGGAAGTATTCATCATCAAGTGCCCCTTTGGAAAAATTAAAATCGATATAAATCGGCTCAAAACGCCCTTCAGTAATAAATTTAAAGAAACGCAGGACACCTGACATGGCGCATTCAGTAAAATGACGATTGACCAGACTCTCAGCAAAAGGCTGTTCACCATTGGTTAAATAGCAGCGGTCATCTTCAATCACCAATTTGGCAGCAAAGGCATCACTGATCAGTCGCTGATAAGCCAAAGCACGTTTCAGTCCCTCACCAAAATTTTCAGATGAAACAAACAAGTGTTCAATCACTTGACCACGATAAAGAGGCAAGTGTTCACCCAGATGCAATCCAATATCCGGATCCTTGCTGACTTCCTCTGCCGCCACCCAAAAGGCATACTGGGCACTCAGCGGAGTACGGTCATTGGCCTCTACCTGATTTAAAGCCACTCCTGCTTTGGTCAAAAGTTCTTCTGTTGGCAACCCCGCACGACGAATCGCCTGATAGCCTAAACGCAATACGACTGATGCATCCGTTAGCTGACTCACTCAAAAGCCTTCCTTGTATGTACTTCATTTATACTTAAAAAGATTAATTTTAGATTAACTGTGATTGACCAAACTGACAACAGAAACAGGTGTCTTTTTAGTTAAAAAAATTATCGTGACAGTTCGCCTATTTTACTGGCAGATGATCAGTCTAACGCCCGTTTCGTCTTGTATTTTGCAAAAAAATTGACTATAATTTGCGCCTTTCCAATTTATTCATTCAGGTAGGCTATGGCCAATAAAGAGGAACTCATCGAGTTCGAAGGCGTTGTCACCGAGACGCTTCCTAATACTATGTTCCGTGTACGTTTAGAGAACGGTCACGAAGTGATTGCCCACATCTCTGGTAAAATGCGTAAACACTATATCCGTATTTTAACTGGCGACAGTGTGAAGGTTGAAATGACACCTTATGATTTGACTAAAGGTCGTATCACATATCGTGCACGCTAAGTTTTAGCGCAAGCAAAAGCCACTTTTAGTGGCTTTTTTATCACTTGAATTATTTATCAATCAATAAAATAATTTGACACAGCCTTATAAATTCACGGCTATTCATTGAATTAAAAATAACATGTATAAAAACAATGAATATGAAATGCTTATCCCTACTTTCCAGCTTGTTTCTCGTTGCATGCGCTACCGGCGGCAATCAGCATCTGCATCAGTCTCTACAACCTTATGTAGGTCAAACTGCCGCACAAGTTCGTAGCCAGCTTGATCTTCGTGCCATTGGATTCAAGACCTCCCAGCAACCGATTCAAACCACAGAATTTCTCAGCTACACTATTTTTCGGGATATGAATATTCCAATGGGAACGCCGAATATTAGTCAGAGCATTCCGATCGGTGCACCAATGCCGATGCCCTCAAATGGTGGTTATAACATTGAGATGAAATGCCAAATCTGGTTTGACTTGAAAGATGAAATTTTTCAGGCGATTCGCTTTACCGGTAGAGCTTGCTGAGCTGTACTCATCGAGTTCAAAGCCTGTATCTAATTAAATCAGGGATCAACCTCACCACGCTAAACTTCTACCGTGTATCAAATCACAACAGTATTTTTGCATGGAATGCGCTTACACTCATTTTATTTGGTGTGAGGACAGCTCATGAAGTTCACACTGATTTTAGTATGCTGTACAGCATTGAGTTTGCTTAGTGCATGCAGCACCACCTCATCAACGACTGCTGCACAGCGTGATGCCTATTTACAACAGTTCATTGGGCAAAGCAGCCAACTGATCGATCAAACTCTGGATCTAAAACGTTTAGGTTACCAGCAGATCAGTGGGCCTGAACGCAGCGCCAAGCAATTAAGCTATGTGGTACAACGCCCCATTAGTATTCCTTTGCCTGTAGCGCAGTTTCCTGCTACAGGGACAGGCACTGTACCGATCCCTGTCTCAGTAAGTCCTGCCGGCGGCTACGACGTCAAATTGCAATGTAAAATCACCTTCTTACTCAAAGATAATATTGCGACCGCGGTACGCACCACAGGCCGAACCTGTTAAGGGGTTTAAGCTTTGAAATTTCTATTATAAAAAAACGCAGCTCAAGGCTGCGTTTTTTTGAATCAAAACAGGCTTAGTTCAATGCAGCAACGACTGCTTGACCCATTTCAACCGTACCGACTTTTTGCATGCCTTCAGACATGATATCTGCCGTACGCAAGCCTTGATCCAAGACCTGACCTACTGCATCTTCAATCGCTTTAGCAGCCGCTTCTTCACGGAAGGTATAACGCAACATCATCGCCACCGAAAGAATCGTCGCTAATGGATTTGCCAAGTTTTGACCGGCGATATCTGGTGCAGAACCATGACAAGGCTCATACATGCCCTTGCCATTTTCATCCAGAGATGCCGATGGCAACATGCCGATTGAACCGGTCAACATCGCAGCTTCATCAGACAGGATATCACCGAACAGATTCGAGGTGACAATCACGTCAAACTGCTTTGGCGCACGCACCAGTTGCATTGCGGCATTGTCGACATACATATGCGATAAATTAATTTCAGGGTATTCGGCATCTTTCAGCGCAGTCACTGTCTGTTTCCACAGTTCAGTTACTTCAAGCACGTTGGCTTTATCCACTGAACATACTTTACCACCGCGCAAGTTGGCCATTTCAAAAGCGACTTTAGCGATACGCTTGATTTCAGACTCTGAGTAAACGTCAGTGTTGTAGCCTTGCTTCTCGCCATTTTCCAGTTCACGGATACCACGTGGCTGACCGAAGTAAATACCACCGGTCAATTCACGCACAATCAGAATATCCAGACCCGCTACGATTTCAGGTTTTAAGCTTGAAGCATCAGCCAGTTGCGGATAAAGAATCGCTGGGCGCAAGTTGGCAAACAGGTTCAGTTCACTACGTAATTTCAATAAACCACGTTCCGGACGAATTGAACGCTCAATCGTATCCCATTTTGGACCGCCCACGGCACCGAGTAAAATCGCATCAGCTTTTTTAGCCTGTTCAGAGGTCACTTCAGGATACGGTGAACCATGTGCATCAATGGCTGCACCACCGAGTAAGCCCTGTTCCCATGTCAAATCAAGATTAAATTTTTCATTTACGCGTGTGAGTACTTGCTCTGCGGCTTTTACAATTTCAGGGCCGATGCCGTCACCAGCTAAAATCAAAATTTGTTTAGACATGAGATTTTCCGTTTAAAACGTCAGATTCAGACCTGACAGAGGTTAGATTTTCTTTTCTACAAACTCTGCAATCCCGGTGACTGCATTATAGGGTTTGCAAAAACGACGAATGGTTTTTTGCTCTTGTACCAGATCTACACAAAGCGGATCCGGTGCCGAAGCATTTAATAAACTGCTGCTACGCGCACTACGGTCACGGAACATTTTTAAGCTATAGCGGTTATTGGCCTGAAAACGATGGAATACATGTAAAGTTTCCGCTTTATCCTTACTGATCGGATAGAAACGCACGACCAGTTCATGCTGTCCTGCCGGCACGGATAAATAAATCGGGTTGGCCTGATTTAAATTTTTGGCCTTCAAGCGCACCAGTTTCTGCTTCAGCGCCTCATCACTGATGCGGCCATTGTCGGCGTTGACAATAATGGTCTGATTGAAGCGTTCGAACTGGCAATCTGGCGTCCCTGTACAGTAGATCAGGGCATTGCTTTTGCTCTCAGTATTTTCTTTGGCATGTTTGAGTTTCATCGTGTCGATGCTTTGACATGCAGTCAACAGCACCGATACTGAACTTAAAGCAAGCCACTGTTTCCAATAATTCGCCATAATGTCTGTCTTACCCAATCAAAAAACTCAATAATCTTCCGATATTAGCAAGGGCATCGCAGTCATGCCATGACAATTTTTACTGATTTATCCATGAATTTCGGCAAATACCCAAGGACGCGATTGTTTGGTTTTTTCTTCATAGGCACGAATATCATCCGCCACCTGCAAAGTTAAGCCAATATCATCCAGACCATTTAACAGGCAATGCTTGCGAAATGGATCGACTTCAAACTTAAAGCTTTCACCCGTAGGGGTACGAACTTCTTGTGCCTGCAAGTCAATGGTCAGTTGATAACCTTCATCTTCCGCACATTCCTTAAATAACTGCTCAACAATATCTTCAGCCAAAATCACAGGCAACATACCGTTTTTAAAACAGTTATTAAAGAAAATATCAGCAAAGCTTGGCGCAATCACGGTACGGAAACCATATTCGCTCAAGGCCCACGGCGCATGTTCACGGCTAGAACCACAACCAAAGTTGGCACGTGAAATTAAAATAGATGCGCCCTGATAACGTGGCTGGTTCAAGACAAAGTCCGGATTGATCGGACGAACTGAATTGTCCTGACCTGGATAACCTTCATCCAGATAACGCAATTCATCAAACAAATTTTCACCGAAACCGGTACGTTTGATCGATTTCAAAAACTGTTTTGGAATAATTAAATCTGTATCGACATTGGCACGGTCTAAAGGTGCAACGATACCTTGTTCAACGGTATAAGCTTTCATGTCTGTGCTCCTACGTACCAATTAAAATGAACGGACATCAACAAAGTGACCTGCGATCGCAGCAGCGGCTGCCATGGCTGGACTCACCAGATGAGTACGACCGCCATTGCCCTGACGACCTTCAAAGTTACGGTTCGAAGTCGAGGCACAATGCTCGCCTGGTTGTAACTTGTCAGCATTCATCGCCAGACACATTGAACAGCCAGGTTCACGCCACTCGAAGCCCGCCTCGACAAATACCTTGTCCAGACCTTCCGCTTCTGCCTGAGCTTTGACCAGACCAGAACCCGGAACCACCATCGCCTGTTTGATTGAAGATGCGACCTTACGACCTTTGATCACTTCGGCTGCAGCACGGATATCTTCAATACGCGAATTGGTGCACGAACCGATAAAGACACGATCCAGTTGAATCTCAGCCAAGGCCTGACCGGCATTTAAGCCCATATATTGATAAGCACGGTTCCAGTCATTGCGTTGTACATCGTCTTTGGCTTGTTCTAAAGTTGGTACTGCTTGAGACACTGGAATGACCATCTCAGGAGAAGTTCCCCAAGACACTTGCGGCTCAATTTCTTCACCTTGCAACACGACCACCGTATCAAAATATGCACATTCATCCGAATGCAATGTATTCCAGTACGCTACCGCCTGATCCCACTGTTCCGCAGTTGGCGCATAAGGACGACCTTTAACATACTCGATGGTTTTGTCATCCACAGCAACCATACCCACGCGTGCACCGGCTTCGATCGCCATATTACACACGGTCATACGACCTTCAATCGACATGTCACGGAAGACCTGACCGCCAAATTCAATCGCGTGACCAGTACCGCCTGCGGTACCAATCTTGCCAATAATGGCTAAGACCACATCTTTCGGTGTCACGCCCTGGCCTAATTTGCCATCAACGCGTACCAACATGTTTTTCATCTTCTTTTGAACCAGGCATTGGGTCGCCAATACATGTTCAACTTCGGATGTCCCGATACCATGCGCCAAGCAGCCAAAAGCACCATGGGTTGCTGTATGCGAATCACCACATACCACGGTCATGCCCGGTAAGGTCAAGCCCTGCTCCGGCCCAACTACATGCGCGATGCCCTGACGGATATCGTTAATATCAAATTCAACAATATTAAAGGTCTTGCAGTTATCATCCAAGGTTTGCACCTGAATGCGCGAGGTTTCATCTTCAATTCCGGCTACGCCCTGCTCACGCTCTTTTTTCGAGGTCGGTACGTTATGATCCGGTGTAGCAATGTTAGCGCTTAAACGCCATGGCTTGCGCCCGGCCAATTGCAACCCTTCAAATGCCTGTGGTGAGGTTACTTCATGCAACAGGTGACGGTCGATATAGAGTAAGGCAGAACCATCATCACGTTGCGTTACTAAATGGTCATCCCACAACTTGTCATATAGTGTTTTTGCATTTTGCTTTTGTACTGTTTGGGTCTCGCCTGCCATGTCGATATACTCCACTGGACTGGGTAAATTCTTTCTCTGATTTTGATTATATCGCTGCAATCACATAAATCTAATTTATCATTTTTATCAGTTAAAAAACTTTTTGGAATCTTTTAAAAGCTGAATCAAATCATGCTTTAGCTCTATTTCCATAAATCTAATTTTCCGATTAATTTATAAAAAATATTCGCTTTTACAAATCAAATGAGAATTATTATTATTTCTTCATCGACAGAGATTATTTTTAAGGAACTTCGACATGGCACATATTCAACGCTTTGTAGACAACAACCAGCGCATGTTCAAAAAGACCTTCAGCTACTACATTATGCATATTACAGTAGCGATGATTGTGGGTTACTTGGTGACTGGCAGTTTGACCATGGCCATTGCCTTAAGTTTATTAGAGCCAACGGTACAAGCAGTGGCTTTCTTCTTCCACGAAAAAATCTGGGAGGGTAATAACCAACAGCAGAATGAGGACATTACCGTCTAAACTCTTCGGTCGAGGTTCCAGATGAAAGGCTGTTTTGAGAAAGGCAGTCTTTTTTAGTTTTAAAATGCCAAGGCTTTGAAAATGTATAGTAATTCAGCACTGCAACATAGATAAGGTAATTTTACTTTGATTTATTCTTAAAATGTAACAATAATAGATTTACACATAAAAATTCTTTATAGGTGATTAAGATGAATCTCGCAGCCTTTGAAGCCTTCGTGAAAGTCATGGAAACCGGTTCGATTTCTCTGGCCGCAGATCAGCTCTTCATTACCCAGCCTGCTGTCACCAAACGTATTCACAGTCTGGAAGAATACTTTGGGGTCAAGCTGTTTGAATCTGCCGGACGTGGCGTACAGGCCACCCACGCGGCACACTCCCTGTTGCCTAAAGTGAAAAACTGGCTGAATGAACTCGGGGATATTCATTATACCTTGAGCCATGAACAAGGTCAGGTACAGGGCAAACTGAAAATTGGTACCAGTCATCATATTGGCCTGCATCATCTGCCGAGTCATTTGCGCCGTTATGTCCAGGAATATCCGGACGTAACCCTGGATGTACATTTTGTTGATTCCGAGCAGGCGCATGAACAGGTGATTGCCGGCGATCTGGAACTGGCATTTTTAACCTTGCCGCCACGGGGTGATGCGCGTCTGAATTATGTAACTATCTGGAATGATCCTCTGGTCTTTGTGGTGGCACCGTTTCATCCGCTGGCGCAGCAAAAAAATCTGTGTCTGGAAGATTTGCTCGACTACCCGAGCCTGTTGCCATCATCACAGACCTATACTTCGCAGATCACCTTGGCCGAATTTGAAAAACAGGGTATTAAACCGAAAGTCAGCATGAGCAATAATCCGCTGGAATCGATCCGGATGCTGGTATCGATTGGCTTAGGTTGGTCAGTACTGCCAAAAACCCTGGTCAATCACGACCTGCACCAGCTGGACATCAACTTGGAAATGAACCGTCGTTTGGGCATGGTCTGGCATCCCGGTCGTACTCAGTCCAAAGCAGCTCAGGCTCTGGTTCAGCTCATGCAGGGTGCCTCGCTGTCTATTTAAGCCGTTCCTGAACATGCTGCATCCAAAACGGTGCAGCATTTTGTTACCTAAATACACCCCATCTGGCGATATCTTTCGAGTATTTTTAAGACAATTCCATTCTTTTGCAGTGCAGAGGAATGCTTAAAACTATTCGATGGAGCCTGACGGATGCAGCTCGATTCTCCCTTAAAATCCCACTCTCAAGATAAAACAAATACAAGCAGCCTATGGCTTTCGGCCAAACCGATGCTGCTGCCCACGCCGGCACTTGATTTTGCCGATGAACAGACTGCCCGGCACTGCCTGCGCGAATATTTCCTGAACACCTTTGACACCTATGAACAACTGTTTGAATGCCTCAAACATGAAGATGCATTTTTCATCAAGCCGATTACTTTACGTCATCCGCTAATTTTTTATTTTGCCCATACCGCCACTTTTTTTGTCAATAAACTGCTGCTCAGCAAGCTAATTAGCGAACGCGTAAATCCGCATTTTGAAAGTATCTTCGCGATCGGTGTAGACGAGATGAGCTGGGATGACCTGGATGAAGTGCACTATGACTGGCCCAGTGTGCAGGAAGTCCGTGATTATCGGCATCAGGTACGCGCCCTGATCCTGAACATCCTTGAACATGCTCCGCTAACTCTACCCTTAAACTGGCAAAACCCTTGGTGGACCATCATCATGGGCATCGAACATGAACGGATCCATCTGGAAACTTCTTCTGTGCTGATCCGCCAGCATGCTTTGGAACATGTACGCCAGCATCCGCAATGGCGTGCCAATATTATTACCGGCATGGCCCCGGATAATATTTTGCTGGATGTGCCGGAAGGCAAAGTGCATTTACAGAAAGATTTTAACCATCCATTTTATGGCTGGGACAATGAATACGGCCGGCATGAAGCCGAGGTTGCAGCTTTTGCAGCCTCCAAATATCTGGTATCGAATCAGGAATTTCTGGCCTTTGTCGAAGCTGATGGCTATCAGACCGAACACTACTGGAGTGAAGAAGGTCTAGGCTGGCTGCAATTTTCACAAGCTGCTCATCCCTGTTTCTGGCGCAAAACTGAATTAGGCTGGTCACTGCGATTGATGCTAGAAGAAGTGCCGATGCCTTGGGACTGGCCGGTAGAAGTGAATTATCATGAAGCCAAGGCCTTTTGTCAGTGGAAATCCCAACTGCTGGGAAAAACCATTCGCTTGCCGACTGAAGATGAATGGTATCGCCTGTATGCAGTTTCCGATCTGGATTCAGATTTACCGAGCCCTGAACAGGCCAATATCGAGTTGAAATACGGCACCAGCTCCTGTCCGGTCGATCATTTCAAGCAGGGTGATTTTTATGATATTCAGGGCAATGTCTGGCAGTGGACTGAAACTCCGATCTATCCATTTCAGGGTTTTCAGGTGCATCCGCTTTATGATGATTTCAGTACACCAACCTTTGACGGTCGCCATAACCTGATGAAAGGTGGCTCCTGGATTTCGGCGGGCAATGAAGCTTTATATAGTTCCCGCTATGCCTTCAGACGGCATTTCTTCCAGCATGCCGGTTTTCGCTACGTCGCCTCTGATCAGGCACTGCAACATTTCCCTTCGAACTATGAAAGCGACCAGCTGGTCTCCCAATATCTGGAATTCCAGTACGGCCCCGAATATTTTGGTGTTGCCAATTTTGCCAAAACACTGGTCCATCTGGCACAACCCTATTTTCAGCAAACGCCATGTCATCGTGCCTTAGATATTGGCTGTGCTACCGGCCGCGCCAGCTTTGAACTGGCACGCTATTTTGATCAAGTGACCGGTCTGGACTTTTCTGCACGCTTTATTCAGCAAGCGGTCTATTTGGCTCAAGGCGACAAGGTACGTTATCAGCTGCCGCTAGAAGGTGAATTAAACGAAGAAAAAAGCTGTTCACTTAAAGATGTTATTTTGGATCAGGTTGCGTCGAAAACAGAATTTTTTCAGGCTGATGCCTGCAACCTGAAAGCACATTTTAGTGGCTATGATTTTATTCTGGCAGCGAATCTGATTGACCGGCTGCATCATCCGAAAGACTTTTTATTGCAGATTCATAAACGTATCAATATAGGTGGAATTTTAATGCTGAGTTCGCCCTATACCTGGCTGGAAGAACATACGGCACGTAGTGAGTGGCTAGGCGGTTTTCAGGAGGATGGGGAAAACATCACGACCTTGGCTGGTATAAGCAATATCTTAACCCAGCACTTTGAATTGGTGGCCGAACCCCAAGATGTGCCTTTTGTGATTCGAGAAACGGCCAGAAAGTATCAACACACGCTGTCACAAGTCACGATCTGGAAACGTGTTCGCTAAAGGTAAGGTGATGGCCTAAAAAAAGCCAATCATACGATTGGCTTTTTAATCATCCTTCATTAGTTGAATTTTCATGTAAGGATTCATTGAGTTGATCCACCACAATCGCCCATTCGCCATCAGATGCTATTTTCTCGCTTAAAAATTGACGTTGTGCCTCTGACCAATACGGCGCATCCAGTAAAGTCAGATCTTTATGTAATTGATGCTCGTGAATAAATGTTTCAATACCTTCTGCACTGGCATCCAAGCCAAGCTGCTGGAACAGATGTGTCATACGTGGTCGAACGTGAGTCATATCTCATACCTCAGAATCTACTATTGTTATCATGTCCTGTTTTTTGAGCATAGCATGTCTGATTCAGCCTGACTGTGAAAAAACATTAATATTCCATTGAGGCAAATAAAAAGCACAACCGAAGTTGTGCTGAATAAATCACATGAATGGGACTAGAATACTTAGATCGACCAGTCCTGTATTTCCCAGCCTTGTTCTTGGGCTAGAGTTTCCAAACGATCATCCGGATTGACTGCAATCGCATGATCCGCATATTCCAGCAAGAAACGGTCATTAATCGAATCTGAATAAGCCCAAGACTCGGTGACATCACGGCCTTCCAGCCATTGTTCCAGACGCACCAGCTTGCCTTGCTGATAGCATGCGGTATTGATGACTTTACCAGTATATTTCCCATCAATGACTTCAGCATTGGTGGCAATAATTTCAGTAATTCCGAATTCACGAAAAATGGGTGCGGTAATAAAGTCTGAAGTTGCGGTAATCCCCACTAAGGCATGCCCTGCTTCACGGTGGCGCTCAATGGCTTTAAAACCTTCAGGACGCATTTGTGGACGAATGACTTTTTGCATGAAAAGTTGATGTAATTCAGTCAAATAATCATTGTCATGTTTGGTCAGAAACTGGAACACAAATTCATTATAGGCATAAGGATCCAGCTGACCTTTTTTATAATCGTCATAGAACTTGTCATTCATGGCGCGATGCTGAACTGGATCGACCAGGCCCTCACTGACCAAAAACTCTCCCCAAGAATGATCCGAATCCGTGTTTAACAAGGTGTGATCGAGATCAAATAGCGCCAATTTCATGAAAATACTCGTTAAAACTGAAATTTAAGAAAAAAATTGTAAATCTATCTCCGCTAGTCGATAGAAATTCGTTAAGATCATAGCAATTTTAACATTTTTAAACTTTGCTTTTTTCGAGTTGGATAACGAAATAATGCTCCCCGATGGCAAAGGCATAAATTAAACAATTTTTAGGTAGCCAAATGATCGACTCTGAAGGTTTCCGACCGAATGTCGGGATCATTTTGGCAAACGATGCTGGACAGGTTTTATGGGCAAAACGTATTGGTCATAATGCATGGCAATTTCCACAAGGCGGGATCCAATATGGAGAAACCCCTGAGCAGGCACTCTATCGTGAGCTGAGAGAAGAAGTTGGCTTATTGCCCGAACACGTCCAGATAGTCGCGCAAACCAAAGGCTGGTTGCGCTATCGTTTGCCGCATCGATACATTCGTACGGACTCTGATCCTGTTTGTATCGGTCAAAAACAAAAGTGGTTTTTACTCAAACTCACGGCCCCCGTTCAGCATATTCAGTTGAATCTGTCTGATCCGCCCGAATTTGATCAATGGCAATGGGTCAGTTACTGGTACCCACTCGGTCAAGTCGTGAATTTCAAACGTGATGTTTACCGCAAAGCCCTGGTGGAGTTGTGTCAGCAACTGCCCCAGCAAAAACCTTAAAAAATCGCATAAATAATGCAGATTTTTTACTCGGCTATTGTTATAAATAAACTTAATCACTGAAATTCTGAATAGACGGAGCAGACCTTATGTCGAATATGCAACTGGACACCTTGAGACGTATTGTTCAGGAGATCAATGCGTCCACCAGTTTGCATGAATCACTCGACATTATGGTCAAGCATGTGGCCGAGGCCATGCAGGTTGATGTCTGCTCGATCTACCTCCTCGATGAACGCAATCAGCGTTATCTGCTCATGGCGTCTAAAGGCCTGAATGCAGAATCTGTCGGCCATGTGTCTTTGCAGACCGGCGAAGGTCTGGTGGGCCTGGTTGGACAGCGTGAGGAAATTGTCAATCTGGACAATGCCCCTAAACACGAGCGCTTCCTGTTTTTACCTGAAACCGGTGAGGAAATTTATAACTCCTTCCTCGGTGTGCCAGTGATGTATCGCCGTAAGGTGATGGGTGTGCTGGTGGTTCAGAACAAAGAATCACAGGACTTTTCTGAAGCTGCTGAATCCTTTCTGGTGACACTCTGTGCGCAGCTTTCTGGCGTCATCGCCCATGCCCATGCCGTCGGCAATATCGATGTATTCCGTAAGCCAAGCAACCTGCCCGCCTATAAAACCTTTCAGGGAGTTTCTGGCTCCGGTGGTATTGCCTTAGGTCGTGCAGTGATTCTCTATCCGCCAGCAGATCTTGCCGCAGTCCCTGACCGTGAAGCGGATGACATTAGCGAAGAACTGGAGCTATTAGATAACGCCCTGAATTCAGTCCGCGAAGAAATTCAGTCGCTAGATGACAAAATGCAGGATGCGTTGATGGCCGAGGAACGCGCACTGTTTAGCGTGTTTTTGCGTATGCTGGATGAAAATGCCCTGCCTTCAGAAATCAAGGCCTTTATTCGTGAAGGTCACTGGGCACAAGGCGCCGTGCGAATTGTCATTGACAATCATGTGGCACAATTTTCCCAGATGGAAGATGATTATTTACGTGAGCGAGTGGCGGACTTAAAAGATCTGGGTCGCCGCATTCTGGCACGTTTACAGGAAGCCGATGCCAGTCACCGTGAATTGACCGATGAAAGTATTCTGATTGGTGAGGAAATATCGACGGCTGCACTGGTTGAACTGCCCGTGGATAAAATTGCCGCGATTGTCACTACCGAAGGCGCCATGAACTCGCATATGGTGATCGTGGCGCGTGCCCTTGGCATTCCCACCGTAGTCGGTGTAACCGAACTGCCAATCAATACCCTCGATGATGTGGAGATGATTGTCGATGCGCATCAGGGTCGGGTCTTTATTAATCCGCCACGTCGCCTGCGCAGTCGCTATAAAGAAATTCAAAAAGAAGAAGAACAGATTGCCAAAGATTTGCGTCAGTACGAAACCAAAGATGCAATTACCCCGGATGGCATCGCCGTAAAACTGTACGTCAACACCGGCCTGATGATTGATGTGGTGCGTGGCGTGCAGCGCGGTGCCAAAGGTGTCGGTTTATACCGTTCTGAAATTCCGTTTATGCTGCGTGACCGCTTCCCGGGCGAGGAAGAACAACGTGCGATTTATCGTCAGCAACTCAGTCATTTTGCCAATAAACCGGTGGTGATGCGAACGCTGGACATTGGTGCAGACAAAGACCTGCCGTATTTCTCGATTGAAGAAGAAAATTCGGCACTCGGCTGGCGTGGCATTCGTTTTACCCTGGATCATCCGGAAATTTTTTCTTCACAGATTCGCGCCATGCTCAAAGCCAGTATCGGACTGAATAACCTGCATATTCTGCTGCCGATGGTGACCAGTGTCAGCGAGGTCGAGGAAGCGCTCTATCTGCTGGAACGTGACCATGCGGCGATTCAAGAAGAAGAACAGGTCAAGGTAAATAAACCAAAACTCGGCATCATGGTGGAAGTGCCGAGTGTGCTTCATCAGATTGATGAATTTTCCGAACTGGTGGATTTCTTCTCGGTCGGCTCCAACGATCTGACCCAATATCTGTTGGCTGTGGATCGCAATAATCCACGGGTAGCCAATGTCTATTCACATTTACACCCTGCAGTACTGCGTGCCCTGACCCGTCTGGTGCAGGACTGTCATCGTAATGAAAAACCGGTCAGTATCTGCGGTGAAATGGCGGGCGATCCGCTGTCTGCAGTTTTGCTCATGGCCATGGGCTTTAATACCCTGTCGATGAGTTCCAGTAATATTTTGCGAGTACGTAAAACCATTTGTCATGTTCCGATGAGTGATGCACAAGAATTGCTGCAACATGTGTTAAAAATGGACAATCCGCTCATGGTAAAAAGCTGGCTAGAATATTATTTCAGAACCCATGGTTTAGGGGATATGGTGAAATCTGCATCACGTATGGTGAGTGCCTAATACGGGACTTTTTCCAGTCCCTCGACAGTGGTAGAGGTGGTTATGGAATTTCTGGTCATCCTGTTCATGATTGTTGCGGTGTTCTATGTGGTCATTCTTGCACCGGCCTTGGCTGCCCGCAAAGAAGCTCATAATTCCGGTTCATCTTATATACGCCCCGCCAGCAATCGAGCAATGAGCTATGCCGATCGGCCTAAAATGACTCCATTATTGGGCATTGAAATTTCGGCATCGCAACGGCGGCGTTTAGGCAGAGATGACCCCTCCGTCATTGCTGCCAGACTCTATCATCAACAAAAAGATCAATTTGCCAGTTTTCAGCAGGCCAGACCACAGCCTCATTCCCCTCACCACAAAGCACCAGTGCAAAGCAAACTCAATAAATTCTTTAATGACTTAATTGCGGATGAATCGACAACATCATCCCGGTATCCAAATCAATATTCGCAAACTCGTAACAACCGACCTGTCGCCCCGCTCTCTCCAGTTAAAACTAATCCTAAGCAGCCCCCACGTCGTCCCCAGCCACCTTACAGACCTTAAGCGGCCATTAAAAAAGGGCGATCTTCCATGGAATATCGCCCTTGTCTGTGCTTGTTATAGCCACGTTTTGCATTTTTCTTTCGGTCTACAAAGACTTGGCTTTTGTTAACTTCATGCATGTGTTTTGCCACAAAATTGTGGATCACTACCTGCTCGGCTGTTTTTTTCTTGGCCATCTTGCTCTCTATATCATTTGGAGGAAGGAGTGAGATAATTATAGGGCCGACTGATTAATTTTCAAGCATACTTGCCAATGCTTTTTTAAAAATAAAGCCCATTTAGCTAGGATTTTCTATATACAAAAATGGGAGCTATAGCCAGAAAACACCCTTATTTCATTCATTATTTTTATGGGTTTCTTCAGCCAAACAAAACTCAATTAAAAAACTATTTAAAACAAATCAGTTATAAAATGTATTTTAAATAACACTTTTCACTTATTATTTTTATCCTTTGATAAAAACATATTATGGACTTAGATATTGTTATTTTCGTTTAATCCCATTCATTATTCGAGTTATTCAAAATATATAGAATTTGATATTGTCAGAGAGTGGAAAACCCGTTACTTTTTAAAAGTAACCATTTAATTTTCAATATTTTAAACTTTATTAACTTTAAAAATATTTTTTGAGTGAGCTCACTCAATTATACCCTGAATTCCGTTTTGTGCTGTAACACCCTTTATTTAAAGATATTGTAAATATAGCGAAACCTGATCTGATTAGCATATATCTCAATATTTTATGAATACTAGGTAAACGACATAAGATATTCAAAACTTGGAGAGGAAAGATGAGCCAAGATTTTAAAAAATGCCCTATCACCCACCTGACCACTGAAGCTGGTGCCCCTGTGGTCGACAACCAGAACAGTATGACGGCAGGTGCGCGTGGACCTTTACTTGCCCAGGATTTATGGCTGAATGAAAAACTGGCCAACTTTGTCCGCGAAGTGATTCCAGAGCGTCGTATGCATGCCAAAGGTTCAGGTGCTTTTGGTACCTTTACCGTGACCAATGATATTACCCAATATAGCCGCGCTAAAATTTTCTCTGAAGTCGGCAAAAAAACCGAAATGTTTGCCCGTTTCTCAACAGTGGCGGGTGAACGTGGTGCGGCCGATGCGGAACGCGATATTCGCGGTTTTGCCTTAAAATTCTATACTGAAGAAGGCAACTGGGATCTGGTCGGCAATAACACCCCGGTGTTTTTCCTGCGGGATGCGCGCAAGTTCCCTGACCTGAATAAAGCAGTCAAACGCGACCCGAAAACCAACAAGCGCAGCGCCACCAATAACTGGGATTTCTGGACACTGTTGCCTGAAGCTTTGCATCAAGTGACCATTGTCATGTCCGACCGCGGGATTCCGACCGGTTACCGTCATATGCATGGTTTTGGCAGTCACACCTTCAGTTTTATCAATGCCAATAATGAACGCTTCTGGGTAAAATTCCATATGCGTACCCAGCAAGGCATCCAGAACCTGACCGATGCTGAAGCTGCAGACTTGATCGCCAAAGACCGTGAAAGCAGCCAGACCGACCTGTTTGATGCCATCGAACGTGGTGACTATCCAAAATGGAAAATGTACGTTCAGATCATGCCGGAACTGGAAGCCGAAACAGTGCCTTATCATCCATTTGACCTGACCAAAGTCTGGCCAAAGGGCGATTATCCACTGATTGAAGTCGGTGAATTCGAACTGAACCGCAATCCGGAAAACTATTTCCAGGATGTAGAACAGGCAGCCTTTGCACCAAGTAATCTTGTACCGGGCATCAGCTACTCACCGGACCGTATGTTACAGGCACGTTTAGTGAACTATGCCGACGCAGCGCGTTACCGTGTTGGCGTGAATCATTCACAGGTTCCAGTCAATGCTGCACGTTGTCCTGTACATTCGAACCGCCGTGATGGTCAAGGCCGCATGGATGGCAACTATGGTTCATTGCCACATTACGAGCCGAACAGTTTTAGCCAGTGGCAGGAACAACCAGAATTCAGAGAGCCTCCACTGAAAATCACCGGTGATGCCGATTTCTGGGATTTCCGTGAAGATGACAATGATTACTTCAGCCAGCCACGCGCCCTGTTCAACCTGATGAATGACCAGCAGAAACAGGCTCTGTTTAATAACACGGCCGGAGCAATGGGTGATGCGCTAGATTTCATTAAATACCGTCACATCCGCAACTGTTACGCTTGCGATCCAGCTTATGGGCAAGGCGTTGCTAAGGCCTTAGGTATGACTGTAGCAGATGCCCAAGCAGCACGTGAAAGCGATCCAGCCAAAGGTTTGCCTAGCTTTCTCTAAGCCAGTTTAGACATGTATAGAAACCACCTTCGGGTGGTTTTTTATTGCAGCATCAAGCACTATAGAAACAAGCTGGCACAAAAAGAAATACAACAATGCATCCAAATATTGAAGACATCATTCAACAACACGACATTGTTTTATTTGATGCTGTTTGCGTAATCTGCAATGGCTGGACACGGTTTCTGATTAAATACGATAAAAAGATTCAGTTTAAACTGGTTTCCGCCCAATCGCCTTTAGGTACAGCTCTGCTCGAACATTATCAGATGCCCACTGAACATTACACCACGATGCTCGTCATTCAAGATGGCACACTCTATACCGAATCGACTGCCTTGCTGAAAGTACTGCAGCATCTCGGTTTTCCTTTTAATTTAATGAGCGCAGGTTATTTGGTTCCGCGTTTTATCCGCGACTTTCTGTATCGTGTGGTCGCTTTAAATCGTTACCAGCTATTTGGTAAAACCAAGTATTGCCTGATTCCATCCAGCGAAAATAAACGCCATTTTCTGGAAGAAGCTGTTCGTGAATCCTAAACCTGTATTCCTACAACCACTGCGTACTATCCAGCTGACTTTGGTCATACTATGGCTCTATCAGGGGCTCATTCCAAAAATTCTGTTCCAATCACCCGCTGAAATCACAATCTGGCAAAATATGGGTTTTGAGCTGGGACTGGCCAAAGTCTTGGTTGGACTTTCCGGAGGATGTGAAATGCTATTTGGCTTATGCTTTCTGAAATGGAACCGGTCCATACTCTTGCATAGGTTGAATATTATCGGACTTGCTGGATTACTACTGCTGATTGCATTCACAGCCCCGTTGCAACTTACTGCAGCATTCAATCCTGTGGTAATGAATACCGCCATGCTGATGCTTTCTGTAGTGGCCATTCAACTCATCCAAGAGGAACAACAGGAAGTACTTAAACAATAATCCGTTTGCCTTCCCGTATGCAGTAAAACGGATTAATCAATTTGGAAGAATGCTTGATGATCTCATGCAACTCATGTTCCGGTGCATCCCGGTCTTCATCTGTGAGCTGAAAAGTACGGTAATGAATCGCCAGTGAACATTTGGCCTGCAAGTCATGATGGGCATGAAAGGCATCTTCCGGATTCATATGGATCGCGCGCATCAGTTCACGCGGTTCATACGCTCCTATCGGGAGTAAGGCAATTCGCGGTGCACCCAGACGTTTACGAATTTCTTTAAAATGTGAGGCGTAGCCACTATCTCCGGCAAAAAAACAATGTTCCTTGCCATGTAATAAAGAAAATCCTCCCCAAAGTGCACAGTTCTGATCGCGCATGCCGCGCCCTGAGGCATGTTGAGCCGGCGTATAGACAATCCGGATCTCTTCAAAAAAGGCACTTTCCCACCAGTCCATTTCATGCACGGTATAATGTTCTGGCAAATACCAGGCATTACCCAGACCAGTATAAATAGGCATCTCAAAAGTGTTGTGCAGCCATTCCAGACTAGCCAGATCCATATGATCATAATGGTTATGGCTGAGCAGTACGGCATCAATCTGAGGTAATTCATCCAAGGCAATGCCAGCCGGAATGACCCGCTGCGGCCCTGTAGAAGCCGATGGACTGGCATATTCAGCCCAAACCGGATCGGTCAGGAAGTTATAGGGGCCGATCTGAATTAATGTGGTGGCGTGACCAATAAACCAGACTTGCCAGTCATCCAGAGCTGCATCTGGACGCTGCTGTGGCAATGCTCGTGGACGAGAAAAAAACTCGGCACGTTCCTCGTCAAGATTAACATTCCAGGTCTTGGATTTTCGGGTAATGAGCCATTTATATAAATCAAAGCGACCGCGCGATAGAGATGCATGCTCAAGATTACGAAACTGTTTTCCGTCGAAATGATCTGAATGCAGATACTCAAACACTGGCTTAGACCAGAGATGTTTCCAACTGGATTCCGTGATTAACTGGAATTTTTTAGTTTTGAGAAGATCTTGCATAAACATCCACTATTTATTATTCGTTATATGCAAGATAGCAACCTCTTGAAATGGTCAAGCGGTGCATCTTTTAATGAGCATACAAACTAAAAACAGGCACACTGCAACATAGTATGAAATCCGTCACAGAAAATCATGTATGTTTTTGTTATTTTTAGCAAAAAAATGGCATTTCATCGGCCTTATGGCTGGCTGAAGTCTTGGATTATCTAGAAAAATATTGCTCTTGTCCTTCTGTCTAAAAATACAAAATGATACTCAATATTTATAAGCCCATGCTGACAAAAGCATGTCTGCCCATTGATGATTTTATGATGAAATTCGCCATACCTCAGTATCATCACATCAATTGTGCGAGAAAGGCAAGTTGAGATCAAAATACCAACCTCAAGCGTTTTTTAGATCTTTATACACGACCTTGAGTTCGTTCCAGCCATACGGCCTTGGTTTGGGGTTTCACAAATAAAGCAATAATTTCCGGGTGCAGCTGTTTAATCTGCGCTTCGATCCGGTTGACACAGGCTTCAATTTCATCAGAAGTTAAATCATCTTTAAATTCCAGACTCAATGATGCAATGACTTGCTGAGCACCCATCTGCTCAGTCAATACCCCATTAGCACTAAAAACTGCCGCATCCTGTTGAGCAATGTTCAATACATCTTCACGCAGTTTTGGATCTGCCGTTTCACCCAGTAACAAACCTTTGGTTTCACGTGCCAGAAACCAGGCAGAAACCGCCAGAACAATACCAATTAAAATCGATGCGGCACCGTCCAATTCAGGAATATTCAGTTGATGCGCCAGAAAGATACCGACCAGAGCAATCACCAAGCCGACCAGGGCGGCAGTATCTTCAAATAACACGGTAAAGGTCGTTGGATCTTTACTGTGTCGAAAGGCTTCAAAATATCCCAGATTTCCCTTTTGTTTACGAAAGGTTTTTAAAGCCACTGACCATGAAAATCCTTCAAAAAGAATCGCCAGACCCAGCACAATATAATTGATCAATGGATCCCGCATGACTTCAGGCTGAAGAATATGCTGTATCCCTTGATAGATGGACACGATCGCACCCAAGGCAAAAACCATCAATGCCACAATAAAAGCCCAAAAATACAGTTCACGCCCATAACCAAAAGGATGTTTGGCATTTGCCGGTTTTTCTGATTTTTTCATCCCATACAGCAGTAAAATTTCATTCAAGGTATCCACTACCGAATGAATTGCTTCACTGAACATGGCAGAGCTATTGGTTATATAGGACGCAACAAATTTAACCAGCGCAATCGCCAAATTACCAAACAAGGCTGCATAAACTACGATTTTATTGGATTCAGACATCCTGATACTGTCCTAAATAAGCTTGTGCAAGCTTGAATGATTTATGTATCAAAATCTTAATCATTTATTTTTGAAAGTTGTTTTACAAATTGTTGCTTAGTCGTGATCTCTCACGTTGTTGAATCACTTTACTCTCCACTAAAATAATAAAAGGGCTTTCGCCCTTTTGATTTTTACAGTTTTAATGCTTGGAAAAATACTGCTCGCGCCACTCTTTCCAGAAATACATGATGATCCCGAACATCACCACGGCAATTCCCGCAAAAGCATGACTGCTGATAATTTCATGATTTAAGGTTGCTCCCAATACCAGAGCGATCACCGGCGTCATCACATTACTCAATGAGACGGTCGAAGCATTTAGACGGCGAATCAGCCAGAAATAACACAGCATTGCCACAATCGAAGACATGATCATGGTAAATATAAAACCGATCATGGCCTGTGTGCCAGGCAACTGAGTCGGCATATGTTGCCAGATAAACGGCACTAAAATGACTGAACCAGCCACGGAGACCAGCAATGAACCTGTAGCTTGCGACATCGGACTCAAGGGGGCACTGATCTGTTTAACCCAGAAGATCGAGCTGATATAAGACACCATACTGATCAGCATCAGCACTACACCCCAAGGATTGATCTTGCTGTCTGCCGAGTCGGCAAAAACAAAACAAAAACCGGCGACGGCCACTGCCATGCCGAGCCATTGCAGCCAGATCAGTTTATGGGTTTTTAAAATCATATGCCCGATTAAACCGGCGATCAGCGGTGAAAAACCAAAAATCAGTGCCATCAACCCTGAGGTCAAATAATTGGCCGCTAGATAAATAAACAGCTGCGCGCCGATTAAATTCAAACTGCCTGCCAGATAACTTTTCATTGAAGTACGGTCAAAAGGCAGCGGGTCGCGCATAATCTTTAGCAGGAATAGCGCAATAATCGAGGCACCAAAATAGCGAATGATCAGCACCCACATCGGGTGAATCTCGGCCACGCTCCAGACAATCGCCAGTGGCGTTGCTGCCCAGATCAGTACCAATAAAGCGTAAATACTTGCCGTGACCGGCAATGATGATGAAGAACTCATAAGTCTCCTAAACGAGGCCAAGAAGTTCTGGATCAGCAACTTCAAAAATAGCGTATAGCGAATTCATGCTGAGATGAAGTTTTAATTTTTGATAAATTCATCAAGTTTCGTGCATAAAAAACAGACCTATGCAAAACATAGGTCTGTCCCAAGATATCTCAATACAACTTAAGCAATTTTGCGTAAGTCTTGTGCGATATCCAAATGTTTTTCAACATCAAACGCCGTATTTTTGCTGATCATTTTTTTCAAATGACGCATTTCTTTCGCTGCATTGACCGTAATACCCGCAACGATCTGACCATCAGTCACACCGTACATCACAAATGAATTGTCTGCGCCTTTGGCTGCATCCATTTCACCGCGAATCTGCCATTCGTCTGCTGCCATATCACCCACAAACTGGAAGTTGATATTCAGCTGATCAGTCCAGAACCAGGCCGGATTGGCTTTTGGATGCTCTACATCCATCACGTGACGCGCAAAGATACCTGCCTGCAGGTTGGCATTTTCCCAGGTTTCCACACGGCGGTGATTGCCACAGTCACGTAACTGAGTCGCAACATCGCCTGCTGCATAAATATCAGCATTCGAGGTTTGGCAGTTTTCATTGACTTTAATCGCAACATCAACGTCCAGACCTGCATCTACGGCAAGCTGTGCATTTGGCACGATCCCGATCCCGTAAACTACAGCATCGGCACGCAGTTCTTCACCGCCTTCCAGCGTTACCACCACTTCTTCACCATCTAAACGGCAATCTGTAATCTTGGTTTCAAGACGCACATCGACCTGGTTTTGACGATGCTGTTCCAGCAGGAATTCACTCAGAATCTGTGGTGAACAACGACCCATCACCATTGGGCCCATTTCGATCACAGTCACCTGACAATCTTTGTAACGTGCAGATGAGGCAAGCTCAAGACCAATCACGCCACCACCGATCAGGATGATACGGCGACCGGCTTGAAGCACAGGTACCAGCGCTTGTGAATCTTCCAGGTTACGCAGGGTATAGACGTGTTTGCCCAAAGCATCGAAATTAGGCAAACGGCGCGCGGCACCACCTGTTGCAAGCAAGAGCTTGTCGTAAGCAACAACATCACCGTTCAGGAGTTCAACCGTTTTCGCTTCGGCATTAATTTTCGCTACGCCATTGCCGCGAATCGTTTCTACGCCTAAATCTGCCAGTTTCTGTTCTGACAGGATTTCGATCTTGGTGTCTTCAGGTTTTAGAATCACATCTTTAGACAACGGTGGACGCTCATAAGGAAGATGGCTTTCATCACCAATTAAGGTAATTTTGCCTTCATACTTGTTGCCACGAAGTTCTAAAATTGCGCTCGCACCTGCCTGGCCAGCACCCACGATCACGATGTTGTTTACGTTACTCATTTTCTTAACCTTTTAACTCTGCAGATACGATACCGAAGCCGGCAATCCATTCGCTGATATCTTCATAGCAATGCGTGGTCATTTCATACTCACCCATTTCGCTTAAGGCAGCGAAGGCAGCCATCCAAGAACGGACTTCCTGACCACCACGACCACCATCACGACGGATTTCAGCTTCAGTCATCGCTTCTAATGTTGCAAAATCAGCGTTCTTGAAGGTTTCTAGCAGGGCAATATCCCATTCAGCATTCAAAGGCACGGCAACTGACGTATCCCCTGCTGCCAGCTTTTGACCCACTGCAATAATTTTGGATTGACGTGCATGACGTGCTTCAGGCGTTGGATAACGACCTGCAATCAGGAACTCTTCCACTTCTGGTGGTACTGCACCCATTTGTGGTGTTGGTGGATCATGTGACAGACCACCAGTACCTAAAACAAGCACACGCTCATTTTCAAGGTTTAAAGACTTGATGTATTGACCCACAGCACGGCCCAAAGCGATGGTACGCTTGGTGGTTGGCATCGGTGCTGCAGCGCCATTAATAAAAATTGGAATCGTTGGATAACGGTCAAGTTTGCCTTCACACAGGAAATGTAAGGGCTGAGTCACGCCATGGTCGGCCTGCATACGGTATGAGTAGGCAACATCCACACCTTCATCCAGTACACGTCGAACCAAATCTAATGCCTTGTCTTCAGGCACATCAATATGGTCATTGTCCTTGCCATAATCCCAGTCACCTGCAGCTTTGGCACGAATACCGACACAGAAACTTGGCATCAGGTCATAGAAGAAACCATTAAAATGGTCAGGACCAAAAGTGATGATCAGGGTTGGGTCGTAAGCTTTTACTTCAGCAGAGAGTTTTTCAAAAGCAGCACGAACTTTTTGCTCTTTTGATTGATCTTGAGGTGAAGCAAATTCCATTAAAGGACTGTGCGATGCACAAATAAGTTTAACGGCCATGAGAGACTCCAAAAAGGAAAGCAGCCCTGAGAGATGAGGCTGCCGGTAAGTCCATTTGATTTAGACTAGATGTTTATTCGTCAAAGAAACCTGCACGTGGCTGACGTAGGCCACGAATACCCAGACCGCATTCTGCATTAATCAGAACACCAGTCAAAGGACGGTTGTTTTGACGAGATGCCAAGAGTACGTATGAACCGGTCATGTCTTCCGGTTCAGGCAAGAAATTCAGTGGCATACCACGTGCAATTTTCTCAGGATCACGCGCATCGAGCAGGCCAACATTTTCCTGACCGAGCGATGCCGCGCCTTTGATATTTACATTCATACCTGACGGTGCAACCGCGTTCACTCGTACTTTAGGCGCAAGCTCGTAGGCCAGTTCTTTCATAATGCCCACCCCTGCATGCTTGGATGCTGTGTATACAGGGCCTCCGCCAGCGGAGTACAGTGCCGAATTAGACAAAGTAAATATGATAGAACCTTCAGAAGCGATCAATGCATCCAGTGCAGCCTTCGCACCGAGGATCAGAGATTTGGTATTAATGCCCATAATCTCGTCAAAGGCTTTCTCCAGCTGCTCACCTGAGGTATTGACGATATCGGCATAGTGATCCCAGATACCGGCATTACCAACGAAACAATCGAGTTTACCGAAACGTTCTACAGTTGCTTGAACTGCACGAACGTTATCTGCATAGCTGGCTACATCACCTTCGATCGCAAGAACTTTTCCACCGAAGTGTTCATTTAATGCATCCACTTTAGCTTTTGAACGTTGAAGAACCGCAACTTGTGCACCTTCCTCAATAAAACGCTCGACCAAAGCCCAGCCTAAGCCTGAACCACCACCAGTGATCAGTGCAACTTCGCCTTGTAGCCAACCCATGCTTACTCTCCTGCCATCTCTACAAACAATTGACCATCTTCAACAATCACTGGGAACGTTTTGATTGGATCAGTTGCAGGTAGACACAATGCTTCACCTGTTTTTAAACAGAAACGAGCTGAATGTAATGGACATTCAACAGTACCGTCATCTTCAAGGTAACCTTCAGACATAGAAGCATTACCATGACTGCATTTATCGTTCATAGCGAAGAATTCACCGCCATTGTTAAATACAGCCAGCGCTTCGATACCGTTTACGCCACAATCTACTTTTAACGCTTCGCCTTCGTCTAATTCGTCAACTTGGCAAACAAAAATCTTATTCATTAGAAGAACACACTCAGGTTATGTGAGCTATATGTCGCTTGATCAAGCGTGATCTTACGGTTGAAGATCTGGAAGCCGAGGCCGCCTTCAACTTTACGGATCTTGTCATGACGTTTACCGCAGTAAATGACAATGTCTTTCTCTTTTTGCGTACGATATAGCAAATAGGTTACGTACACGTCGTATTCGCCTTCAACTTCAGTTGGCTCTACGATCACGTTGCTCACCATGTGGGTGGTACGTGATGGAGGCTCTTCAGCCCAAGCCATACCGGTTTCCAGACGTGCTACACGACGTTCTAAAAGGTCTTTCGAATCGTTAAACACCCAAGTGGTAGGTGGTTCAACTGAACGACGACGGTCACGGGTTTGTGCGTTTGGCGTGGTACGTAGCGTGTAAGAAATATCTTCAGCTAAGGTATCTAACCATTCGCGGAATTTCCAATCGTCTAGCAATTTTGCTTCGCGATAAAGGAACTGACTAATTTGGTGATGAAGTTCTAAGCTGATTTGACTCATTTCATAAGCTCCTTCTCATATTCGTCAGCTGCTTTTTCCACGTCTTCCCATTTTTCATGGATCAATAAATCTGCCCAGCGGCGGTACATACCACGTGCTGCAGTTTCAGAGAAAATGTAGTTGGTGATACCTGGGATACCATCTTCACGTACTTTTTCGTTGCCTTTACCCATTTCCATAATGAGTTTGTTTTGACGCGCTTTATAACCACGTAAAACTTTTTGAATCTCGATCCAGTTTTCAGAGTCATCTTGCTCTAGGAAACCGGCTGGACCAAAGGCACGCGTTGCAGAACGTTCAAATGCTTCTTTCACTTCTTGAGATGCTTCAGCATCAGCAATACAGAATGCCCACACTTCAGTTTTGTTTGGGCCTCGTGGGTGCCATACGCGAAGTGTTGCAGTACCGTTCAACCAAGACAAAGTTGGGAACATAGTGTTGTGACCTGCAAGACGCAGTGCACGCGTTTCACCTAGGCGTTCTTTCACTTCTTCGTAAGTTTCACGGAAGTAGTTTGCTACTTCACCGTCAACCCATACGTTTGCGTCTGGTTTCTCTGTGAAGAAGAAGCCTGAACCATGACCACGTGAACCGTACTGGATCGCGTCTTTGGCAGTTTCCCAAACTGGACGAGCCGTTTGCGCAGCACCTAATTTTTTAGAAGATTCGTCGTCTGGTTTCGCGCCCAATACTTGGATCGCAGAAGCGTGAGAGAACAACGCATGGTATTGGTCAGATGCAAACTGTTCCGCTGCAAATTTCCAGTTACACTCGATTTCCCACTTGTGTACACCACCGATGATTTCCGTACCACCTGGACGACGGTCAACCACGCCATCTAAGTACCAAGCGATATCGCCCATGTATTCTTCTAGGTCAGGTGTGGTTTCATCCCAACAAGCGAATACCAAGCCTTTGTAAGACTTCACACGATTCACTTCAACCAGACCCCATTGCTCTTTACATGCACCATGCGGGTAAGCACGATCTTCCAGCGGGATATCTTTTAAAGAACCGTCAATACCGTATGACCAACCGTGGTACGGGCAAGTAAATGCACGCGTATTACCACAGTCAGCGAAGCTCACACGCATAGAACGGTGACGGCACTGGTTTAAAAATGCTTTGATTGAGCCGTCTTTTTGACGTGCCACAATGATTGGATCTTCACCCATGTAGGTATTGAAGAAATCACCAGCCTTAGGAATTTGGCTTTCATGGCAAAGGAATAACCAAGTACGACCGAAAACACGTTCGAGATCTAATTCGTAAATGTCAGGATTTGTATAAATAGATGGCGTAATACGTCCATTTTGTGCATCGACTAAAGCATCGATTTCGCGCACATCAATTTTTCCACTCATGAAAAGCTCTCCTGTGACCTATCTTTGGCACAAAGTAATAGACTCAACTTTTCAACGATGATGGATTTGACAGCGTTTTTCGGGAAATATTTTTTTTGTTTCAATTAAGAGCTTAAAGCAATTATTAAGCACGTGAATTTTTATATTAAAACATCTATTAATCCCGCCAGAGCATTTAGTTTATGAATGGGAAAATAATCTTCACGACATAGTTGTTTATAGATTATACTTTGAGGAAATTATAGTAAGACATTTTTTGGATTACTCTTTGGGTTGATGACATGGAATTACGACACCTTCGCTACTTTATCACCGTTGCTGAAGAGCTCAATTTTAGTAAGGCAGCACTTAAACTTTATACGGCTCAACCCTCACTTAGCCAGCAAATCAAAGACCTGGAAGAAGATGTCGGGGTAAAGCTACTCAACCGGACCAAACGTAAAGTAGAGCTGACCGAAGAAGGCGCCGTATTCCTGGAACAGGCCCGTCTCACCCTTGCACAGGCGGACAAAGCCGTTGCCATGGCACGTCAGGTGTCACAGGCCAAACAGCAAATGCTCCGTATCGGTTTTGTACCGGTAGCCGAGATGAAAATCTTCCCCTATATCTTGCCAAATCTACGTGTACAGAACCCAGATTTAAAAATTGAACTGCTCAGCCTGAACAACAATGAGCAGATGCGTTTGTTAAAAAAAGGTGATCTAGATCTGACATTTACCCGTCATAATTTCAATAGTGATGAAATTGAAAGCCAGTTCGTGATTCGTGAACCGCTGATTTTTCTCCTGCCTAAAGATCACCCCTTAGCAAAATACGAAAGAATTCCTGTTAAAGCATTGAATGGTATTGATTTTATTATTCCATCAGCAGAGCAGTCCTTGACCCTGAACCAGGCTATTCTGGACTTTGCCAAAGCCAACGGCATTGAACTCAATATCGTGCAAAAGGCCGATAATATTTTATTTAATATCAACTCGATCGGAATGGGCCTAGGCTGTACCATTTTGCCTGGCTATATTGCACCACTAACCATGGATAATACCGTGATTCGTCCGCTGGACGTGGAGTTGCCCTATTTAGACCTGTATGTCAGCTACCATAAAAACAACAAATCCTATGTCGTGAGCAAATTTCTTGAGCTTTTGACCCGTGTGTTCTATCTGGATATTAACCGTAGCGAACAAAATTAATCCTATTTCTTCCCTGCATTAGGCATATGCCATTCAACTTATGATAGGCATGTGCTTTTTTTGTTTTATTATTTTATGCTTAAGAATCCATTTTTAATTCTATTTTATAATAAAGAATCTATTTCTGGCGCTTAAATTTGTCACTTGCCCTTGACCCAAATTGTGTATTTTTAGCTCTAAATGTACTGCATTTACCACTTAAGTCTAATAAAGTTTCATTCGGATTTTTCTCAGTTTAAATAGCTCAAACCTATAAAAATTATTAGATTTTTAGATTTATCCAAATAAATGAGAATCAAACTCACTTAAGCACCCTGCCTTAAATATTTCCGATATAAAAAAGGATGACCGAAGCCATCCTTTTTTAAAACTACATTCAGCTTATTTTACGCCGTGTACAGCCAGGTAGTTTTTGATCACAGTGTTGAATTCGTCTGCTTTTTCAACTTGAGACCAGTGACCGCATTGGCTGAAGATATGTGCATCAGCATTTGGTACGATGTTCAGGATGTCCCAAGTACGAGAAACCGGAATCACCACGTCTTGCGTACCATGAATCAGCAATACAGGCACAGTAATGTCTTTCATTTTTTCGAAATCTAATGGGAACTCGAAACGGTCACGGTCACGTGCACCAACCACATCCATTAAACGATTTGATGCATAGTCATTTGCAGCAGAAGCAAAACGTACTTTTACCAGTTCATCTGTAATCAGGTCTTTGTTCACGACAAACATAGAAAGGGTTTTCTTGATCCCTTCTTCTGTAAGAACTGGGTTTGCATGAGCTTTGAGTGCAGCAGTCTGTTTTGCACCGCCCGTACCCATAGACACGATACCCAAAATGCGATCTGGATAATCCAGTGCCATCTGGAATGCTAACCAGCCACCCAGAGAGTTGCCGACCAACCAGGTTTTTTCGATACCCAAAGCGTCTAGCGTACGGATCGCATGATCTACCCAGGCACGGATACCATATTCAGTACCTGGCGCAACGACTGTTTGGCCATAACCAATGGTATCAATCGCGATACAACGTGCCTGCTCACCAATTTGTGGCAGGTTTAACCACCAGTTTGCCGCAGCCGATACACCTGTACCTGAACCATGTAAAAATAGAATAGGCGTACCTTCACCAATTTCGTGGTAATGGGTCAACTCGCCTTCAGCAGTTTCAATCCATTTGTCTTCTAAGCCAAAGAATGGATCTGTTTGATAGTCAGGGATTTGAATAGTGCTCATATTGCTTCCTCTTACAGTCTTTCGCTTGCGTGTCCCTCTATTTTCAAGAATTCGACGTCAAGTTGACTCATTAAAATGACTTGTGTACACCCTTATATTAACCGCTCAGCCGCAGCAAACTGATACAAAATTACGATTGCACCCTACAAAATAGATATAATTTAAGTGGTTGTTTTATATATTAATTTAAAATAAACCCTACTCAATCCAAGCCTTTAATGAAACAATGTAACACTTAAACCAAAAAGCAGCCAGAAGACTGACTGCTTTTAAAATATACGGGTATTAGAATTTATGGGTATAAGTAGTTGCGACACGGTATTCTTGCAGGTCTGGTTTTGCTGGATTGGCAAAATTCACATCAATATACATCGCCTGTACACCCAAACCTTTTAATTTACCTTCTGGCACAGTGTAGTTCACGATGGCATTCACTTCATCCGTATTGAAGTTCTGGCCTTGATACGCCCCAGTACCTTTCTGATCATAACCTTTGAAATACACTGCAGTTGCGTTTAGGCCTTTTGCACCCATTTCAGAGAAATCATAGCCATAAGAAACACTCCATGACTTTTCTTCTGGCGCGGTAAAGGTCGCTACCCCCCAGTTCGCCAGATAAGGCTGTGGCACCCAGCCACCTAACGTTGGGAATGCACTATCACCAAACATTTGCTGGTAACCTACACCTACGGTATGTGCACCATGATTCACTTTTGCAGCGACAGATAATGCTTGGTTATCGATCTCACCATACAGCTTGTCACCTGACTCCGAGTTATCGAAGTAACGGATGTGGCTATCTAATTTGGTTTTTTCACCAAGCGCAGTTTTGTAATTGACACCTAGATAATGCTGTTGGTAAATGTCTTGAACATCGGCATACCAGTAGCTCGCCCCTACTTCTTTAGTAAGTTGGTGGTCTACACCCGCAATCCACATGCCATCAGCTTCAGCACCCGTATCATAGAAACTTGGTGGAGCAAATTTAGTTAAATCACGGAACTGGTTGTCATAACGGTTGTTAATACCATCAATATAAGCCAGAGTTAACTTGGTATCTTTAAGGTCTTTAGACTCTAACCAGGCACCACTATAAGTCGTCAATAACTGACGCGATGGATCAAATACCAAGACTGGAGATACAGGCAATAACTCACCGACTTTCAGTTCAGTTTGTGACACTTTGGCTTTTAAGGTCGCGCCGACTTTACCGAAATGGTCTTTTGATTCTTTGCCATCGTGTGGTAAAACCCAGTCCGGATTTTTATCACGGCCATTGAGTTTAACTGCATGCTGAACCAGTACATCAGCACCGACCTGCACACCACCACCGATATCGTGATAACCGGACTTGGCATCCAGAGTCACGCCTTGTGACCAAGAACCCCAGTTACGTGATGAGTAGTTATCTTGATACTGACGGTCTAGATAAAAGTTTTTAAATTTGAGTTGAACATTGCTGTCGTCAATAAAGTCTGCATTCGTTGCAGTTGTCCCTAAAGTTGCTGTCGCAGCAAGCATTGCAATCCGTAAATTGTGACGACGCATGATGAGTTCCCCATTCAGCTGATAAAATCCATGCCGCCATCATGCGCAAGTCGGTTTAAATAAAAAATCCGACCACAGTATTAAACTTTTGCTCTTTTAGCTCTGCATATTCCAAGCCCAGATTTAAGCACTCAATCTCTTAGATTTTAAACCGATTAATGAAAATAAAAATTTGACCAGATATTTAATTCAAATTTCTGTTTCCTCTATTAATAAGCGCAATTTTTTTTAAAATATTGAGCCACTATTTTTTATTTATCGTTTTTATGTTTAAGGAAAAAATTAAACTAAAATAATCTTCACATAACACTATAACTAAAATATCTGAGATCAGAGTTTTAATATATTATTAAAACTACTTCATAATAAAAAAGCATCCACTTTGGATGCTTTTTTATTAGCCTTATTTTAATACGATTGCATTAAAAATTAAGCTTGTAACTCACGCGCTTTAGACATCGTCAACGCCAAGTCTTCGATCATGTCTTCCTGACCACCAACCGTACCACGGCGACCCAGTTCCATCAGGATTTCACGTGCAGATACGCCATATTTTGCTTCAGCGCGTTTAGCAAACAACAGGAATGAAGAATAAACACCGGCATAACCTAAAGTTGCCGCATCACGGTCAGCACGAATCGGGTTGTGCATCATTGGAATCACAAGGTCTTCCGCAACGTCTTGTACTTTGAACAGGTCAACGCCAGTGTCCATATCCATACGGTTTGCCACAGCGATAAACAGTTCAAGTGGTGTATTACCTGCGCCAGCACCAAGACCAGCAGATGCCAAGTCAACACGTACTGCACCTGCTTCAACTGCGGCAACAGTATTTGACACACCCATACCCAAGTTATGGTGACCGTGGAAGCCTAACTCGATGCTTGGGTCCAAATGTTGACGTAAATGTCCTACACGATCAATCACATCTTGAGGAAGCATATAACCCGCAGAATCCGTCACATAGATACAGTTTGCACCGTAAGACACCATCTTTTTCGCTTCTTCTAGCAATTTTTCAGGTGAAGCCATGTGCGCTAACATCAAGAAGCCCACTGTATCCATTTCTAATTTACGTGCAGCGGTAATGTGCTGTTCCGAACAATCCGCTTCAGTACAGTGTGTTGCAACACGAATAGTCGATACACCAATTTCATGTGCCATTTTCAAATGATCAACTGTACCAATACCCGGTAAAAGCAATGCAGAAACTTTGGCATTCTTCATACGTGGTACAACAGCAGACAGGTATTCTTCGTCAGTTGCTGCCGCAAAACCGTAGTTAACCGATGAACCACCTAAACCATCACCATGAGTGACTTCAATCAAAGGTACACCTGCATCATCTAATGCGGTTGAAATTGCAATCATTTGCTCTACTGTCGTTTGATGGCGCTGCGGGTGCATACCATCACGTAAAGTCATATCGTGAACAATAATCTTAGACATTTTGGTATTCCTTTAAGCTTCAGCAGTGTTAAAAACGTGTTCTGCAAACATTTCTGCAGTACGAGCAGCGGCTGCAGTCATAATGTCTAGGTTGCCTGCGTATTTCGGCAAAAAGTCACCTAAACCTTCAACTTCTAGGAAGATTGAAACACGGTTACCATCAAAAATTGGGCCATTCACCAATTTATAGCCTGGTACATATTTCTGCACTTCTTTGATCATGGCATGCACAGATTCAGTAATCGCGGCTTGATTTGGCTCACCTTCAACCAGACAGTGAACGGTGTCACGCATCATCAGTGGTGGCTCTGCCGGGTTAATGATGATGATTGCTTTACCCTGTTTCGCGCCGCCTACTTTTTCAATGGCGCCTGCTGTAGTACGGGTAAATTCATCAATATTTTTACGTGTACCCGGACCCACTGATTTGGTGGATACCGTTGCAATGATTTCGCCATATTCCACAGGTTGTACACGTGAAACTGCAGCAACCATAGGAATTGTTGCCTGACCGCCACATGTCACCATGTTCACGTTTGGTACTTCGCCCGCTTGTAGTAATGCTTCAAGGTTGACTGGTGGTACACAAAATGGACCAATCGCAGCAGGCGTTAAGTCGATCATCAACACGCCAAGTTCATTCAGCTTGCGGCTGTTTTCAGCATGGACATAGGCAGAAGTTGCGTCGAATGCAATTTTGATGTCATCAGCAATCACATGAGGAAGAAGACCATCAACGCCTTCAGCTGTGGTTTTTAAACCCATTTTCGCAGCACGCGCCAAACCTTCAGAAGTCGGGTCAATCCCCACCATCCAAACAGGCTCTAACCATTCGCTGCGTTGTAATTTATAAAGCAAATCAGTACCAATATTCCCTGGACCGATCATTGCACATTTAATCTTTTTCATGAATGTACTCTCTTGGAATCTTGATTATTCAGCAGCGAATGCAGCGGTTACTGAACCGAAGCCTTCAATTTCAACTTTGAATTCATCACCTGGTTGCGCCACAACCATTGGACCTAAAGCACCCGTCAAGATGATGTCACCTGCCAACAATGGACGGCCACGACGCACCATTTCATCTGCAAGCCAAACCGCAGCATTGAGTGGGTTTGCAAGACATGCTTTACCCACGCCTTGAGAAACGACTTCCTCACCGCGCGTCATCACCATCTTGCAGTTCACAAGATCAAGTTTTTCTAACTTAACCGGCTGAGAACCCAAGACAAATGCAGCAGAAGATGCGTTATCCGCCACAGTATCAATCAGGCTGATTTTCCAGTTTTCGATACGGCTATCGACCACTTCAATTGCAGGCAATGCATAATCAGTTGCGCTGATAATGTCTGCATACGTGTGTTTTTCTTTGGTTAAATCCTGGTTAATCACCAATGCGATTTCTGCTTCAACTTTCGGCTGAAGCAGAAGGCCAGCTGGAATTGCTTCACCATCGCCATAAGCCATGTCGGCAAATAACATACCAAAATCCGGCTGATCTACACCCAGTTGCGCTTGAACGACTTTAGACGTCAAACCGATTTTACGACCCACCAGACGGCGACCTTCAGACAAAGCACGCTCGGTATTCACTTCCTGAACGGCATAGGCGATATCTACGTCAGCACTTTCACCGCCAAGTTCCGGGCGAATCGGTGCAATCGCAGTTTGTGATAATTCAGCGCTACGAAGTGCTTGTGCAACTGATTCAACAACAGCAGAATTCGACATCAATGTTTCCTTAAACTGCAAAAATTAGGCTTATGCCGGGATCTAAGAGGGACAGAAAATATGGACATGATCAGGCTGATCATCCGCATGGACTGCCTTTCTCAGAGCGAGCATAGGAATAAACAGTTTTAGGATGGGAAAAATCTGGCGTTTGTGCCAATAGTTATTTTATTTTTTGCTATAGCTATTATCTATAAGAATAATTCATAAAAAATCAAATAAAACAAAATCTTATTATTTAAAACATATCGTTATTTAGCAAAATAACTGCCATAATATGACCGAATAAAATCAGTACAATTACGACTTTAGACTAAAAGATAAGAACCAACGCTTAAATCTGCAGCATTCCCCAGCCAATTCAAACCGGGGAAACACATTCCTTGCACTGCAACCAAGATACCGGATTAAACTGCTTGTTTCCATTGGACTTTAGCCAACAATGCGCTGTGCAAAGCAGCCACATCATCCACGATACAGACTGGATTAAATTGTGCCAAAAGTTCAGGCTCATGCACGCCATAACTTACCCCAACACTTGGCATGGCAATATTTTGCGCCATTTCCAGATCATAAGACGTATCACCGACCATAATCGCATGTTCAGCCTGTACACCGGTTTCCGCCAGAATTTCTTCTAACATTAATGGATGAGGCTTAGAACGGGTTTCGCTGGCTGCGCGCGTGGTCACAAACAGCTCTTCACTGTTCGTCTGTTTTAATACACGATCCAGACCTTTACGGCTTTTCCCTGTGGCTACTGCCAGCTTCACGCCTTGCTGCTGTAAATCTGCGAGCATGTGCGCTACGCCTTCAAACCAGGAATCTCCTGATGAGTTGGCAACATAATGATCGGAATAAGCCTGCAAAATATCCGTATGTAATTCTGGTACTGTCGGGAATAAACGCTGTGCAACTTCAGGTAAACCCAGTCCAATAATACTTTTCGCATCTGCATCCGTTAATGGCTGCTGAAACTGCTGTGCGGCAAACTGCAAACTCGCCACGATTTGACCGACTGAATCAAATAAAGTGCCATCCCAATCGAAAATGACCAATTTTACAGGTGAGTTCATAAAAGATTTCCTAGATTTGATTCAGTCTTGAAGCCCTCTCCTACAAGGAGAAGGAATTTTTCATTCTTAAGCAAATGACTTTAATAAAAGAACCAATAAAGTCGAATTATCAATGAAGTTTTAATTCAACATTACTATTTAATAAGTAACGTTCCCTCTCCTGAACGAGTTTAAAGCACTGCTTTAAACGACGTGCAAGAAGGAGACTTGCTCAGCAGTGCTGCTTAGGGAGAGGATTCTTTCGAAATTTAATCTCCCCTCTTGCGGAACAATGTTCCTCATCTTTAAGAAAGAGGGGAATTCCCTCCTTTTTCAAAGGAGGGTGAGGGTGGATTGAATTTATTAAAAGAAAAAAATAATTCCTTACTGAGCAGCCGGTTTATCCGCCTTCTGCGCTCTTAACTGCGCCACCAGACTCTGCATATCTTCCGGTAATGGCGCTTCAATCACTGGATAGCCCGGAATGTCCAGACGCATTGCATGTAAACACAAACGGCGCGGTTTTGGCCCACGATATTCCGTTTCATGCCCATACTTTTCATCGCCTACTAGCGGATGGCCAATACTCAAACCATGTACACGAATCTGATGGGTACGACCCGAAAGCGGAGATGCATATACCAGTGTGGCATGCATAAAACGTTCCTGCACATTCCACTGGGTCTTAGACTCTTTGCCTTCTTTCGGGGACACACAGACACGACGTTCACCATTGGCCAGCTCATAACGATGTAAAGGTGCATCAATCAACTGTTTATCCAGACTGACCTGCCCTTTTACCACAGCCGCATAGGTTTTTTTGATTTTATGTTCACGTAACATATCTTGTAATGTTTTCAACACGCTACGCTTTTTAGAAATCATCACCAAACCGGAAGTATCACGGTCAATCCGGTGAATCAGTTCCAGATACTTTTTACCAGTCGCTGCACGCAAGCCTTCAATCAGGCCATAGGCCACACCGCTACCACCATGCACAGCAATCCCGGAAGGTTTATTCACGACCATCAAACCTTCATCTTCATAAATCACACGGGCCAATAAGCCTTGTGCCACTTTGTCGGAAACAGGTGCAGCAGATTCATCTTTTTGTTCATAGCGAATCGGCGCAACGCGAATCTGGTCACCGATTGCGAGTTTGGTTTCTGCTTTAATGCGTTTTTTATTAACGCGAACCTGGCCTTCACGAATCAGACGATAGATACGGCTTTTTGGCACACCTTTCAGACGACTAAACAGGAAATTATCGATGCGTTGTCCATCTTGATGTTCATCCACTTCAAACCAAGTGACGTTTTGCCATTGTTGCGTAGAATTCATACAGTTACTATGACCCAAAAAATACTAAAATTGATTAAAAACTGATCACTTAGGTTATGCTTTACACAAGAAACATAAGCTTAGCCCATAGGCAGATGATGCAAGGTTTGATATAGTCAGCGCACGGAAACCATCGTTTGTGAGTAAAAGTTGAATCATTTCAGATTTTTCTGAACTTGATTGTTCAATTAAAGACTCACATGATACGGGAAGGTCCCCAAAGAATTATGCCACGCCGAAGGCTTATTATATCGGCAAACAAAGCAAACTGTTGCGTTTAATTGTACCTCAGGTACATAAATCAGTTTGTCTTAAAAAATATGTCGCCAACTTTGTTGGTTTTTAAACGTAAACTGATACACATCAGATTAGTCGCAACCTGAAGACGACTTCAGGCTACAGCGTTGATGCATTGGATCTGCACAGTTTGTAAAGATACGACGACAATTCCGTATCAAGACACTTTCTATAAAGAAGGGATGATCTTCGAGCAATGTGACAGTGAAAGTTACACACATCCAATGCACCGCTCGTCCGCCAGTGAAGCGTTCAGGTGACTTTAATCCGTTTAAAGATTGAAGCCGTATTGCCATCATCAATACGTGAATCAAAAACCGAAGCCCATCTATATTAAATAGAGCTCGGTCATAAAAGACTCAAACCACAATGAAATTCATTGCAGATTTGAGCCATTGATCCGTGATGTGTGATGTTCGCTACGTGTATAGCGATTTTTTGCTGTGTATCACTATAAGGTGTTACACCCATGAAACGTATGTTGATTAATGCAACACATGCCGAAGAAATTCGCGTTGCACTTGTCACTGGTCAGCGTCTTTACGATTTTGATTTAGAAAATCGTACCCGTGAACAAAAAAAATCCAATATCTACAAAGGTCACGTGACTCGCGTTGAACCTTCTTTAGAAGCTGTATTCGTTGAATACGGTGCAGGTCGCCAAGGCTTCCTGTCAATGCGTGAAATCGCAAATTCATATTACAAAGCCGACCCTCGCCAAACTTCAAATATCCGTGAACTGATCACTGAAGGCACCGAACTTCTGGTTCAGGTGGAAAAAGAAGAGCGTGGCAACAAAGGCGCTGCCCTGTCTACTTTTATCTCACTTGCTGGCCGTTATTTGGTATTAATGCCAAACAACCCGAAAGGTGGTGGTATCAGCCGTCAGATTTCCGGTTCAGTGCGTGAAGAACTGAAAGAAATGCTGGCAACACTGAACGTGCCACGTGGTATGAGCGTGATTGTGCGTACTGCCGGGATTGGCCGTTCACAAGAAGAATTGCAACTCGACTTACAGCACTTGTTAGACCTTTGGGCACAAATCCAGAGCACGGCAAGTTCAGGCCCATCGCCAATGCTGGTACATCAGGAAGCGGGTGTGGTAACACGTGCCATTCGTGACTACCTGCGTGATGATGTTGCTGAAATCCTGATTGACTCAGAACAAGCCTATAACGAAGCCTATAACTTCGTAAAAGCGGTAATGCCACGTCAGTTAGAAAAACTGAAAACTTATACCTTAAATGAACCTTTATTCGCGCATTTCGCGATTGAAAGTCAAATTCAAACCGCTTATGAACGTGAAGTAAAATTACCTTCTGGCGGTTCGATCGTGATCGACCAAACTGAAGCTTTAGTGTCAATTGACATTAACTCAGCAAAATCGACTCGCGGTAGCGACGTTGAAGACACCGCGTTGAACACCAACATTGAAGCGGCAGAAGAAATCGCGCGTCAACTCCGTTTACGCGATATCGGTGGCCTGGTGGTGATCGACTTTATCGACATGACCAAAGACCGCAACCAGCGTATGGTGGAAGCGAAGCTACGCGAAGCTACGCAAAGTGACCGTGCCCGTATTCAGTTCGGTCAATTGTCACGTTTTGGTTTGATGGAAATGAGCCGTCAACGTCTGCGTCCTTCTCTTGAAGAAGCGACTGGCTACGTTTGCCCACGCTGTCATGGTACCGGCATGGTTCGTGATCTTCGTTCTTTATCACTTTCGATTATGCGTAAAGTGGAAGAGATTGCATTGCGCGAACGTCATGGTGAAGTTCAAGTCGAAGTTCCAGTCGAAATTGCTGCCTTCTTATTGAATGAAAAACGTCACACCTTGGTGTATTTAGAACAGACTTCAAATGTACGTGTGACTGTGTTGCCTCACCCGCATCTGGAAACACCGCATTATGAAATCACTTATAATGCCGAAGGCTTTGCCCCAACCAGCTATGAACGTACTGAAGCAACACGTTCAAGTGAAAAAGAGTTGGGCTATGAGTCATCTGAATGGCATTTAGAAGAAGAACAACATACGCATGCTGCTGCATCAGCGCCTGCTCAACAGCAAAATAACGGCAGAAACAATAAACGCCGTAACCAGCAAAACCAAAATGCACAGCAAGCACAAGTTGCTGCTCCTGCATCTAGCCCATGTGCCTGGTTAGAAAACCTGTTTGTTCAAAAACAGGCTGCGACTGTTGATCAATCGCGTACTGCCAACAATGCTGCAGCAGCGATTGAACAAATGATCAATGGCGGTGCGGTGAGCCGTGGTCAGTTCGGTCAATTGTCTACACCAGTGGCACAACCTGCTCCACAGCAAGTGTCTCAACCGGTTGCTCCGGCAAGCAGCAATGCTTACCTGGCACCATCGACTGTAGCGCAAAAACAGGAACGTGATGCTGAAAAACCGGCAGAGCGTGATGAAAGAGCGCCGCGTCATAACAACAAAAAACCACGCAATCCGAAGCACAAAGAACCGCGTGAGCAGGTTCAGTCTGAAGCTTCCGCGCCTCAGCAACATCAGGTGCATGAAGAAGTGGTTCAGGTATCTCGTCAAGAGCAACGTCATGAAGCACGTGAAAACAAGCGTAATTCTCGCCGTCAGCACCACAACGAGCCATCTCAGCAAAATGATGTTCAAAACAATGAACAACAGCCACAACAGGCAATTCCACGTCGTGACCGCCGTAACCAGCCACGTCAGGAACGTCCAAATCGCCACCGCGATCCAAGCGTGCTGAATGAGCAGGCTCAACAAGCAGCACCTGCAGTCGTTGAAGCTCCGACAGTCAACGACAAGCAGCTTCGTGTTGAATTGGTCGATGCACCCCGTCAAGACGTGATGCCAACAGCTATGGTCGTGAATATTGACCAGGCGAAAAGCGAAATCGTGGCATTGAATGACAATGCTGCAGTTGCAACGCCAGCGGTTGAAGTTACTGCACTGGCAGATGCGCCAGTTGAAGAAGCCGCGGCTGAAAATGTAGTGGAAGCTGCACTGACAGCCCCTGTTGAAGAAGTTGTGCCAACTGAAGAATCAAGTGCTGAAAAACCACGTGCCAGCAACGATCCGCGTCAGCGTCGCCGTCAGCAGCGTGCAGCACAGTCGCAACAACCTGCAGCTCAGCAGTTAACTCCGTCACAAGTACCAACATTGGGTCAGTTCACCATTGGTAGCCTGATTCGCCATGTTTATGGTGAAGACTGCTCCGTACTGATTGAACAGTTTGGTTTATTGCCAACCTTCAACCGTGCTCTAGAGAAGTTCACAAAAGAGTACAACGCGAGTCTGGTGGCTGCAGCAACGCCTGCCACAGAGAAAAAACCGGTCACCCGTGATGTTCAAGTGACCGTAGCCAAGGTTGAAGCAGAGCCTGCTCCAGTTCTGGACCTGACTCCACCAAAACCGGTGTCGGACAAACGTGTCGCAAATGATCCACGTGAGCGTCGCCGTCTGGCTAAACAGGCTGCAGAACAGGCCCTGCAACAAGCCAAGCAACAGGCTAAAGTAGAAACAGCTCCGGCAGTTGAAACTACGCCAGAAGCACCTGTAGCAGCAGAAGCGCAAGCAGAGTCAGTTGAAGCAGCAGCAACTGAAACTCCAGTAGCCACTGAAGTAGCTATTGAAGAAACCGCAAATGCTCAGCCAGCTGAACAAGCAACTGAAACGACGGCACCATTAGATACAGCTCCTGCAGAAGAGGCTCCAGTCACTGAAGCTCAACCTGAAGATGCTGCGCCAGTTGAAGCAAATGCTGAATCAGAAGCTCCTGTTACAGAAGCCCAGGATCAGGCCGAAGTAACAACAGAAGACACTGAAGCCAGCGAAGCTGAAAAAGCAGAGAAACAGGCTGCCCGTCCACGTCGTCCACGTGGTCGTCCACCGAAAAAAGCCAATACTGCAACTGAATCATAATTTGCTCAATTGCAGTCATCTAAAAAAACCTAGTCATTTCGGTGACTAGGTTTTTTTTGCTAGATTTAGTCAGAATAGGTTGATTGCACTAGTGTTTTAACGCTAAAAGATGGATAGCTCGTCTACTGTATATAAATTGAACGTATCGGATACGAAAAATAAATAGGATTCTCATGACCCAAATGAAACCACACGATCTGATTGGGATTGCAGATGTCGCTGCCAAAATCCCGGCTTTCTTGACCAAAGTGCCCAATTTGCTCACTGGTCTAAGACAGGCATATTTACGTACTCCGAACACACCGGCCGGCCTGGGTCTGGCTTTTGAAAAAGCCACCAAGCGTAACCCGGAAGGCATTGCCTTGCGTTTTGAAGAGCAAAGCTATAGCTATACTGCTCTCAATGCCTGGGCCAACCAGATTGCCCATTTCTATCTGTCTTTGGGCGCCAAGAAAGGTGATGTCGTTGCCGTGATGGTCGAGAACCGCCCTGAGCTGATTGCTAGCGTGATTGGTCTGGCCAAACTGGGTGTGACCACCGCTCTAGTCAATACCTCTCAAGTCGGCAAAGTGCTGACGCACAGTATCAATCTGGTCAAACCGATTGCTCTGATTGTGGGTGAAGAGTGCCGTCATGCAGTCAACGAGATTCGTAATGACCTGAATATTAGCAGTGACCGCCTGCACTGGTTTGCAGATCAAAATACTCAAACCGATCCGGGTCAGGCGCCTGAAGGCTTTATCAACCTGGCTGAAAAAACCGATCTTGCTCCCAAATTCAATCCATCAACCACCCATTCAGTGCAGGGCAAAGACGGGCTGTTCTATATTTATACCTCAGGCACCACGGGCCTACCTAAAGCGGTGATTTTCACCAATGGACGCTGGACGCTGGCTTATGGCACCTATGGGCATGTGCTGAATCTTAATAAAGATGATGTGATGTACTGTACCCTGCCGCTTTATCATGCCACAGGCATGGTGGTGTGCTGGTGCGGTGTCATTGCAGGGAGCAGCACCCTGGCTATTCGCCGTAAATTTTCGACCTCTTCTTTCTGGAAGGATGTGCAAAAATTTGATGCCTCTGCGATTGGTTATGTCGGTGAGTTGTGCCGCTATCTGATGGATGCTCCCCCATCTGAACTGGAAAAAGGTCACCGCGTGACTAAGATGATTGGGAATGGCATGCGCCCAAATATCTGGGATAAATTTAAATCCCGTTTTGGCATTCAGGAAGTGCTGGAACTGTATGCCTCTAGTGAAGGCAATGTCGGTTTTAGCAATATTTTCAATTTTGACAATACCGTCGGTTTCTCACCCACACCGTATGCGATTATTGCCTTTGATAAAGATAAAAATGAGCCGGTACGGGACGCTAAAGGCCATTGCAAACGGCTGAAAAAAGGCGAAACTGGTTTATTAATTGGTAAAATTACCCGCCGTTCACCCTTTGATGGCTATACCGATCCGGAAAAAAACAAGTCAGTCATCATGCAGGATGTATTTACCCAAGGTGATGCTTACTTCAATACCGGAGATCTGGTGCGCAATATCGGCTTCCGTCATGCGCAGTTTGTTGATCGTTTAGGTGATACTTTCCGCTGGAAAGGTGAGAATGTTTCAACCATTGAAGTCGAAAACATGCTGACCGAGTACCACAAAATCGTCGAAGCAGTGGTATATGGTGTAGAAATCCCCAATACCAATGGTCGTGCCGGCATGGCCGCGATTACCCTAAAACCCGATCTAGAATTAAATGATGCAGATTTGGCAGCTATGACCGCTTGCTTTAAAAAATGCTTACCGGCTTATGCGGTACCGGTATTTTTACGCTTACAACAGCAGGTCGAAACTACAGGCACCTTTAAATACCAGAAAAATAAATTGAAAGAGCAAGCATTTGATCCGAGTAAAACCGATGAACGCCTGCTGGTCTTATTGCCAGGTGCAACGGCGTATTCCGAGCTCACCGCAGATATTTTTGCCAATATCCAAGCCTATCAATATCGCTTCTAAGTACTGAAGTTGCCTATTTTTTGTTTAGATAAAGCATAATTGTTGTATTTATAATCAAACATGGGCAACTTTGTTATTTTTTGCTTGCGCTGAAATGAGATCTTGCTACAATACGCTCCATCAAACAAAGTGGTGCTTTAAGCTATTTAGCTTGACTTGCACTGCACATTCAAACCTGGTTTGAATGATGGTTCAGGGTCGTTAGCTCAGCTGGTAGAGCAGCGGACTTTTAATCCGTTGGTCCCGCGTTCGAATCGCGGACGACCCACCATTCTTTCCTTAGAATGTCTCCCTGATTCCCTTATTATATTTTAATTAAATTGCGATGTTTTGGTCGTGTATTTCTGCGCCCATATTTTAGGCTCACACGTTCCCGCAACTTGCCTTTATTGTCTAATCTAAACAGTATTTGAATTAAGCTTTCGACCAGATCAGCCGATTTTTATCGGGTATTATTCTTGAATATGAAAGGATGTGTCTTTGACCAGTTCATAGGCTTTTGAAGGTGCCGGATAGCCGCGATCAAATAATTCCCGGTTGGTTCTTTCCTTTTCACTATAGATTTTTTCCAGATTCATGACTAAGTGATTTGAATCTTTGATCTTATAGTAAAAGCTCGCCCCTTCTTTGCGATTCACCACCACATCGGTACGTTCCGGATTGATAAACCAGCGGTCTTTACGGTAGGTGATATTATGAGCCGTACTGTTTTTGGTATTATCAATAAATATTTTGCCATACTGTAAAATGCTGCGATGCACCGTACCATCCGGCAACAAAGTTAAAATAAACTCTGCCTTACCTTCAGTACAAGGTGCAAAGCGGCCATCACAGTCAATCTCGGTATGATAGCGACCAATAAAGGCTTTGGCATCATCTGGTACAGTTACCGGATTTAAATCAGCGTCTACCGGAAGAGTCGCCTGCCCTGCGACCTGAGTTAAGGATTTGGCACTGACGGTCACTACATCGGCCTTCGTATTGGCAGCGGAAATTTTAACACCCTCTTCTGAGGCCGCCTGACTTTCCTGTTCAGGTTTGACTTGTTGCTGATCACAAGCCTGCAAAATCACTATACTCCCCAACACCAGGCTACATTTAAAAAAACTGCTTAATGTACAACGTGATACATCCAATTTCATTTTTAATAAACCTAAATAGGAAACATGGCGAGCAAAAAGCACACAGCAAAGCTGCTGAACTTTACACAAGAGTTCAATAGAATTTTCACTATGTTAGTAGCTCTTAGATCTGGTTTTAATCTTTATTAACATTACTTAACGATTTTATTTTTAATCAGCACTTTAAAAAGCTTAAGCAAACTCCATTTCTTTAAGTATGGATCCGTTTTAGGATTCAAACCTATTTTTAATCAGGAGATTTTAATGGCCAATGTTGGTTTATATCGCTCTAACCGCTCAAACATGATTGCAGGTGTGATGGGTGGTATTGCTGAACGTTTTGGTTGGAACGCGAATTTATTACGTCTGATTTTTGTGGTGATTTCAATCATGAGTGCCGCATTCCCGGGTATTTTGGTTTATCTGGTGCTGTGGTTAATCATGCCGAAAAAACAGTACAGAATTGATCATGACAGCGTTCATCAACCTCAGGGCTATCAGAATCCTGTGCGTACAGTAAATCAGGATAAACGCTATTAAGCTGTACGGTCATTTTTAACAAGAGTTCTTAAACCAGTTTCATCGCAGAGCTTCCTCTTTCACCCCGGTTAAATGGGATGAAATTTTGATGCCACGGTAATTTCCCCAAGTTATCGTGGCTTTTTTTTGCCTATATTTTTTTGTTATTTCTTAACTGTATTACAGCTTTTCACTTTCTTTCTCAGTTGAATTCACGATAAGTTCAAGATTCCAATTTTTGAAATGGATTTCACATGACTCAGGCAGAATGGATGATGCTGTGGCTCTGTGCCGTCGCAGCCCTGCTGCATGGTTTAAGCGGCTTTGGCTTTCCTATGATGAGTACGGCTGTTCTGTCCAGCGCATATCCGCTTAGCATCGCGGTTACCCTTGTCATTCTGCCCTGTCTGCTGCTGAATCTGATCATGCTGAATGCTGACCCTGCGCATAGCCTGTTGAATAGTATTGGCTATTATATAAAACGTTATTGGCCATTAATGCTTAGTAGCCTGGTCGGCAGTGTACTCGGGGTCAAGCTATTACTTTGGCTAAATGAGGCTTATTTAAAACTGTTATTGGGTCTGGTAATTATATTTTATGTCTTGGACCAGTTACGGGCACGCCCCTTACAAGTTAGTCCGCATATTTCCAGCATGCTCTGTTTTGGTTTACTGGCCGGCATTATTGGAGGTGCAACCAATGCCATGGCACCTTTTCTGATGATGTATCTGATGAGTTGCCAACTCTCTAAAACAGATATTGTCATTATCAGTAATCTCAATTTCATTGCCGGTAAACTGATCCAGCTGGTTTTACTGTTTCCAATTCTGATCACACTGGAAACCCATCAACAGCATATTCTGATCGGGATCAGCTTATTCGCCCTTGCTGGTGTCTGGATTGGAGGCAAAATACGCCATCGTTTATCTCAGCAGCACTTCAAATGGATTGTCCTGGCTTTACTTCTGGGTTTGGGCTTGTATGCTCTCTGGCAAAGTGCTGGATTATTGCAACAATCTGGTTATAGTATCTTTAAATAGGATATTTTTTAAACAAATCAAAATTACAAATTCAAAGCTGGCATATAAAAATGACGTAAATAAACACCTTGCAAGGAGAGCATATGACTCAGACCAACCTAGCTACCCCGACCAATGCTATGCCCAAAGGACTGCTGAAAGGCTGGATCCTTATTCTTGTCGCAGCCATCGTAGCCTATGGCTTATATCTTTACCTGCCCTATGACCAGAATGCCAATAAAGGACTGGCCCTTTTAGCCTTTATCGGTATCTTATGGCTGACTGAAGCCATTCATATCACGATTACAGCTTTACTCATCCCCGTGATGGCGGTATTGCTGGCCATGCCAATGGCCTCTGGTGAGGAACTGGTTCCGATTACCACACAAGCCGCTTTGGCCACTTTTGCCGATCCTGTCATTTTCCTGTTTTTTGGTGGTTTTGCGCTGGCAACGGCGTTGCATATCCAGAAACTGGACCGGAAAATTGCCATGTGGATCATCTCCATGTCCAGAGGGCATCTGGGTATTTCTGTACTAGCGATTTTTGTGGTGACAGCGCTTCTGTCCATGTGGATTTCCAATACGGCGACTGCTGCCATGATGCTGCCTTTGGCTCTGGGTTTGCTTTCACATCTGGATGTCAGCAAGGATCGTAAAACTTTTGTCTTTATCCTGCTCGGCATTGCCTATTCGGCCAGTATTGGCGGACTGGGCACCATGGTCGGTTCCCCTCCGAATGCCATTGCCGCCAAGGCCCTCGGCTATGATTTTGCCGACTGGATGAAAATCGGCTTGCCGATGATGTTCATTATTCTTCCTGCCATGCTGGTCAGTTTATATCTGGTACTACGTCCAAAACTGAATCATAAAATACAATTTGCGACCGAAGATATTCCTTGGACCAGAACCCGTATAGCCACCATGATCCTCTTTCTTTGTACTGCAATTGCCTGGATTTTCAGTAAAAAATTCACTGAAATTTTTGGTATTTCCCAGCCGGATACCTGGATTGCAATTTCGGCTGCCTGTATGGTTGTGATTCTGGGTACCGCAAGCTGGAAACAGATTGCAGAAAATACTGATTGGGGGGTGTTATATCTATTTGGTGGTGGTCTGACCTTGAGTGCCATTCTAAAGGATTCAGGCAGTTCGCTGGTACTGGGTCAAACTCTGGCCAATGCCTTTGGTGATACCTCCCCGCTGATGATTATTTTTGTAGTCGCTACTTTTATTATCTTCCTGACTGAATTTACCAGTAATACCGCTTCGGCTGCCCTGCTAGTACCAGTATTTGCCGCAATTGCGGATCAGATGGGAATGCCCAAAGAAATTCTGGTGATCGTCATTGGTATTGGTGCTTCATGTGCCTTTATGCTGCCGGTAGCCACCCCACCAAATGCGATTGTTTTTGGAACCGGTCATATCCAGCAAAGCGAAATGATGAAAGTTGGTTTTGTGCTGAATATCATGTGTATCTTTATTATTTCACTGTTTATTTACTGGTTCTTTATTTAATCATTACAGCTCTTAAACATCACACCCTCTACAAAGCACACTCCGGTGTGCTTTGTCGTATCAATCGCCTATATGTTGAATCTTTCTCTCATCGAAAAATAATATGCTTTTAACAATGATAAAGATAAAGTCTTTATATTAAAAACATCAAAAAGTAGCAGATAGATAGTGGACAGGATATTTCACTTAATCTCTCAACCGATCCAGAATTCCCCTTGGAAAATGACATTTAACCTCGCGCTTGCACCTCTGATCATAGCTGTAATTTTATTCCCTTATGCGCTATTTCATGAAGCCAGCTCTGGGATTTTCTCCATTTTCAAGAGCCTGTTTTCAGCGCTTTTTATTAGTTTTTTTGTCTGCCTGACTTACTGGGTGATGGTCTTTCCTTTTCTATTAGTGACTCACCTGCTGCTACGCTATTATCAGCTATTTAATATTATGACGATTTTAATGAGCTGCGTACTGGGAACCCTGATTCTGGCCTATATCTCGCATCCTTCAAGTGAAAATTTTAGTTCCCATTTTTTGTTTCTGCTGTGTTTTTCCCTGCCGATGGCACTATTTTACAGTTTTCTCAGCCGGCAAGCTGGCCAGAGTTGATCACACATGCTCTGTTAAATTCCGTTTTAATTCGGTTTTAAACTTTCATTTTAAAATGATTCAGCTCCTGATTCAGTGCGGCAATCATATCTGCCCGACTGATAATTCCCACCAATTGCTGCTCGCTCACCACCGGAATATAGTTGAACGAACGCTCGACAAAATACGGCACCAGATCTTGAATGGGTTGTAAAGGCTGCACCGTAATTACCTTACGGGTCATGATATGTTTGACCTGATGCTCCCAGCTGCTACGGACATCAGCCGCGCGCTTGAACCATTCCACCACCTGATACATTGCCAGTGTACCGACCAGTTGTTCATCGGCATTAACGACGGGCAGGCTCATCAGGTTCATTTGCTTGAACTTGTCCAATGCGTGCTGGATATCATCATTTTCATGCAGGGTTGCTACATCCTTCGTCATAATATCCTGGCAGCTAAATTCATGTACCGCACGCGCATTGGCGCGGTTTTGTGCCTCCAGAATGATTTTTTGCAGGTCATATTCACTGATATCCAGCAACTCGGTGCGCTGATCCAGCACTTCCTGAATATCCTGCGGTTGAATGGTGACTTTCTGGGTCGGCGTCGGATCCTTGGAACGAGTATTTAGTTGAGCTTGCTGCGGATAATCCTTGCCAATCATCCGGTTAAAGACAATGGCAATTACCATCAGTAAAATTGAATTGAGTAGTACCGGATAAAATACAAAGGCATAACCGAGTTCATGCACCGGCTGGCCGCCCAGCACTGCGGTAATGGCCACGGCGCCACTCGGTGGATGCAGGGAATCTGTGGTCATCATCAGGACAATTGCCAAAGCCACGGCTACACTAAAAGCCTCAGTTGGACTGGCAATTAACAAGGCACAGCTCACGCCAATCACGGCAGCAATGGTGTTGCCGACCAGAATATTCCAGGGCTGCGCCAGAGGGCTGGCCGGCACAGCAAACAGCAATACCGAAGATGCACCCATCGGGGCAATATACCAGGCTTCAAAATCCCCCAGAATCCATAAACTCAACAAGGACGAGACGACCAAACCCAATAGTGCTCCAGCTCCGCAGAGCAGACGGTCTTTAAGTGGCAGGACTTTGAAATTCGGTTTTAAGGTATTGAGCCAGTCGAGATGGGAGTGAAACACAGTGCGCCTGATCTTATTGTTTATAGATTTTTGGCATTATAGAACCAAGCCAGATGAAAGGCATCTGTGTTTTACATCTTTTCATCATTCGCGAACGCAGGCTTTTTAAAACAATATTTCGCTTAGCTTAAAATACTCAACCAGATTTTTTTATAAGGGCTGCGCTATCTCCGCCCACCTCTGGAATGGAAAAAATCCTTTTAAGCCATTTCACTTAGATATCTCTTAGATCACTTTTATTACGGCCTATCATTCATTCAGGTTGAATCAATGGCTGGATTTTTAACAGCTCGACCTCACCATAATAGGTTGAAAATGCCACATCTCCGGCATCGATTCCAGTGCCGATCCGAATGAGATTTTCGACTGGAGCCAAACGGGTCGGATCAAACTGCACCCAGCCACCGTCTAAATAGGCTTCAAAAATGGCATGAAAATCGGGTAAAAACTTTTCAATTTCCACATAACCGACCACCATGCGTGCCGGAATTCCCAAGGCACGGCATAGGGCAATGCCTAAATGGGCAAAGTCACGACATACGCCTGCACGATGCACCAGTACATCTGTGGCAGTGGTAAATTGGTCGGAACTACCAGACACATAAAAAATATTGTTATAAATCCACTGTTCAATCGCCTTGACCCGCGTATAGCCCGGTGTCATCCAGCCAAATGAGCGTTTCGCCATTTCCAGTAATAAATCCGAATTACAATAACGGCTGGCCAATAAATAAGGCAATACTTCATCGGGCAGCTCAGGAATGGCCACTTCTTTCAGACCTTGCTGTAGCTCCAGAGAGAGGCTCGGTTGACGAACCACTGTCGCCGTATAATTCAGCTCAAAAGCCTCACAGGGTTCGACCTGTAGCCGAACATGACGGTTTTGATGCTGAGTATCCTGGAATTCATGCCATGCTACGGGCAGATTAAAGCTAAGTTTTTCTTCGAGAATATTCTGATCAGGATGAGGTGCCGCCTGAAGCATAAAAATAAATTCTGTCGGTTGCACGACCTTGTATTTTAAATGGCATTGAATTTGGTAAGTGGTCATGAAGTTCCTTATTTTTAAGCATTATTATATTGCGTGAATATTAAACTAATTTTAGAGTCGCAATCGTATGAGATCCGTTGAACTTTATGACTCTCCGCTTAACAGCATGCCATACATCTGATTTATTCCTGATTTTCAGATCAGCCTGTATCGGCCAGTACAGCTAAAATCGCAGTAAGCTTCTAAATGCCGCGTATCCTTTAAGCCTGTTTTATTTTTTTCAGAAAAGTATCCCTACATTAACCCTTTGCCACTCCCCTGCAAAGTCCTTATAATTGAGCACAATTTTTCTCTAATTTTAAGTGGATGACCATGAGTCGCGCCATATCGCATATTGATACCTTCCAAGGCTTAATTCTTGCCTTACAAACTTACTGGGCGGAGCAAGGCTGCGTCATTTTGCAACCTTATGATATGGAAATGGGTGCAGGGACATTCCACACTGCGACTTTCCTTCGTGCGCTGGGTCCTGAAACCTGGAATGCCGCTTATGTTCAACCGTCACGTCGTCCGAAAGATGGTCGTTATGGTGAAAACCCGAACCGTTTGCAACATTATTATCAATTCCAGGTGGTGCTTAAGCCAAACCCGGACAATATCCAGCAGCTTTATCTCGATTCATTAAAAGCGATTGGCATTGATCCACTGGTACACGACATTCGTTTCGTAGAAGACAACTGGGAATCTCCAACACTGGGTGCCTGGGGCTTAGGTTGGGAAGTTTGGCTGAATGGTATGGAAGTAACGCAGTTCACGTACTTCCAGCAAGTCGGTGGTGTTGAATGCTACCCAGTCACCGGCGAAATTACTTACGGCCTTGAACGTCTTGCCATGTACTTGCAAGGCGTAGACTCAGTTTACGATCTGGTTTGGACCAAAGGCCAGTTCGGTACGGTAACGTATGGCGATGTGTTCCATCAAAATGAAGTGGAACAATCGACCTATAACTTCGAATATGCCAACGTTGAAAAAATGTTTGAATTGTTCGATTTCTATGAAGCTGAAGCAACACGTTTAATTGAAGCGAAACTTCCACTTCCTGCATATGAGCAAGTCGTGAAAGCATCACACAGCTTCAACTTATTGGATGCGCGTGGCGCGATTTCTGTGACTGAACGTCAGCGTTACATTTTACGTGTACGTACATTGGCACGTTCTATTGCGACCAGCTATGTAGCAGCACGTGCGGAACTTGGTTTCCCAATGGCTGAACCTGCATTACGTGATGAAGTATTGGCACAATTAAAAGCGCAAGTTGAAGCAGAAGCGAAAGAAGCAAACAAGGAGAGCAAATAATGTCTAAACATACCGTTTTGTTCGAATTGGGTTGTGAAGAACTTCCACCAAAAAGCCTGAAAAAATTACGTGATGCTTTACATGCTGAAACGGTTAAAGGCTTAAAAGATGCGGGTCTTGCTTTTGATTCAATCAAAGCTTATGCAGCACCACGTCGTCTTGCACTTAAAATCGTCAATGTTGATGCTGCGCAAGCAGACACACAAAAACGTTTTGACGGCCCTGCTAAACAAGCAGCCTTTGATGCTGAAGGCAACCCGACTAAAGCACTTGAAGGCTTTATGCGTGGTCAAGGCATCACAGTTGATCAAGTATCGACTTTCCAAGCCGGTAAAGTTGAAAAAGTTTGCTATCTAAAAGACGTAAAAGGTCAAAGCCTTGACGTTTTATTGCCACAAATTTTACAAAATGCTTTAGACAACCTGCCAATTGCAAAACGCATGCGTTCTGCGGCGAGCCGTACTGAATTCGTACGTCCTGTGAAATGGGTTGTGTTGTTAAAAGACAACGACGTAGTTGATGCGACGATTCAAGATCACAAAGCCGGTAACGTGACTTTTGGTCATCGTTTCCACGCGCCAGAAGCGATCACTTTAACGCACGCTGACGAATACTTAAGCAAGCTTAAAGCAGCTCACGTTGTGGCTTCTTTTGAAGAGCGTCAAGCAATCATCGACCAACAAGTGAAAGCGCTTGCTGATGAAGTCAATGCCATTGCGATTGTACCAAGCGATCTTCGTGACGAAGTGACTGCATTGGTTGAATGGCCTGTTGCGCTACGTGCAAGCTTTGAAGAACGCTTCCTTGCTGTTCCTCAAGAAGCATTGATCACTACGATGCAGGACAACCAAAAATACTTCTGTTTGGTGAATAGCGACAATAAACTTCAACCGTACTTCATTACTGTGTCAAACATTGAGTCGAAAGACCCGACACAAATTATTGAAGGTAACGAAAAAGTTGTTCGCCCACGTTTGTCTGATGCTGAATTCTTCTTCCTACAAGATCAAAAGCAACCGCTTGCATCTCGTAAAGAAAAATTGGCGAACATGGTGTTCCAAGCAGAATTGGGTACGCTTTGGGACAAATCGACACGTATTGCGAAATTGGCTGTGGCACTTGCACCAATTACAGGTGCTAACCCTGCGGATGCTGAAAAAGCTGCCCTTCTTGCAAAATGTGACTTAACCTCTGAGCTTGTGGGTGAATTCCCAGAACTTCAAGGGATCGCGGGTACTTACTACGCACGTCTTGAAGGTGAAAATGCTGAAGTAGCTGAGTCTTTAGGTGAGCAATATCTTCCTAAATTTGCGGGTGACGTTTTACCGAAGACTAAAACAGGTACGACGATTGCCCTTGCGGATCGTTTAGACACGCTCACAGGTATTTTCGGTATTGGTCAAGCACCTACAGGTTCTAAAGACCCGTTTGCACTGCGTCGTTCTGCAATTGGTATTTTACGTCTTGTGACTGAAAACGAGCTTGATGTGTCGATTGAAGACCTGATCAAACTTGCACTTGCTGCTTATGGCGATGTATTGAAAGATCACGACAAGACTTTAGCGGATGCGGTTGCATTCCTTGAAGGTCGTTACCGTGCGAAATACGAAGACCAAGGTGTTGCAGTTGATGTGATTCAAGCCGTTCAAGCGCTTTCACCAAAATCTCCGCTTGATTTTGACAAGCGTGTAAATGCGGTAAATCACTTCCGTGCATTGCCTGAAGCTGCTGCGTTGGCTGCTGCCAACAAGCGTGTTGCGAATATCTTAGCGAAAGAAACTGCTCCTGAAGGTGCTGTAGTTGAAGCAAACTTGGTTGAAGATGCTGAAAAAGCATTGTTCGCTGAACTTGCTAAAATTGCGCCTCAAGTTGAGCCGTTATTTGCTGCCAAAGACTACACTGCTGCATTGTCTGCACTTGCTGCACTTCGTGCGCCAGTGGATGCGTTCTTTGACGGCGTAATGGTCATGGCTGATGATGCCGAGCTGAAAGCAAACCGTTTACGTATGCTTGCTCAGCTTCGTGACTTGTTTACAAAAGTGGCTGATATTTCGGTGTTACAGCACTAAGCTTTAATTGCTTGAAGTTTAAACAAAACCCCGCTATAAATTAGTGGGGTTTTTCATAAAAAATGGATAATGATAAATTTAGAAGCTGATCTTATAAATCTGTTTATGACTGGTGAGGAGTTTTCAGTTAATGATTCAGGTCATGGATATAAAGATACGACGATCATAACCTGCAATGGTTATAGTTTTAAATTCAAACAACATGATATTAATCTAAAACCTATTAATTTTTGCAATCAAACATTAATCACTACTACTGTCAGTATTAACAATATTCCTAAAGAAGAAATCGAAAAAGTTTTAGAAACAATAGATAATATATGTTGGCTATTATCTTTTGCCCAACAATGTCCAATTTATCGCTGTAACTACAAAATAAGCAACCAAAAAATAGAATCCTTAAATTGCTCAGCTATCCTAATTAATCCCCCGAAATACATTATTGAAAATAGAGGAAAATGCATAAAATTCTTTATTGAACAAGTCTATGAAAGATTTATAAAAATTAAAGCTACTCGTCTTTTAACCACTGTTTTTGGATATTTATGTGAAGCCAACAAGTATCATTTAGCACTAGAATCGAAACTCATTTTGCATTACGTATTAATTGAAAATCTAAAATATACTTTTGCCAAAGATCAGGGATACAAAGAAAAAGGTGGATCTTTTTCTCATCCAACTTATCCAAATCTTAATCATTTATGCCCTGACAAAACTGAGTATTGTTTTGATGAAAACACTGGTTTATGGATACACAAAAAGTATGGAAAATGTGGTTCTAGTGAAATGACGAGAAGGATGTTTGAATTTATTAGAATTCGACGAGCTGAGATAAGTACTATTTTAAAAAAGCGAAATAAAATCATTCACGAAGGTATTTTATTAGCATTCTCAGATCCTACTTATTCACAAACAGCAATTGAAGACTTACACAATGTAAGTGATTTACTGCGACAATATATGCTTACTCTTTTAGGTTATAAAGGTTCTTATTTTAGGAGTAGAGATCGGTTCGGCTGTTCTGTATGTTTGATTTAATATCCAAGTAGCGAAATTTCATACAATTCCCTATACTCAACCTAACAACACTCAACAAGAAAGAATCATATGAAATTTAAAACACTCATTCTGACTGGTCTTGCGAGTATCGCAGTTACAGCTTGTACATCTGCACCAAAAATCCCACAGCTTCAGGTTGGCGTCTTACAGGAAGTCCAAAACCTCGAAGTTGTTCCAGCTACCACCAACAACAAGGCAAAACTGACCAAATTTCTCGACAAATGCGTGATTGAATTCACCGGCGATATTGGCAATAACCGTGTCATTGAACAATGGTCATTTAAAGGTATGACTCTAATCGATGCCGGCTCAGCGACTTTCCAGCGCGACGGTACTAGCACTGCACAAAAATTTGACCTGCACGATGCAGGCGTACAAAAGAACTTTGTCAGCTTACGCGAACATTTCGCCAAAGATGCCCTGACACAATGTGACTAAAAAAATCGCCTTGTTTCTAGTCTAAGAACAGGGCTTTTATTTTGCTAAAAATCAATTCGACACTTGGGCTAATTTCTACTGCCCTTTCTTTAAAAATTACAATATTTCGGCACAGATCCACCTGAAAGCTCTGCACTCTTCACAGGATATTCATTGTTTTTGGCCCATTATCCGTTACACTGAAAAACAAACTCAGACCGCACTTAGACGAATTCGAGGTCGATCCATAATGAATATCAAAACCCCAATTATTTTAACGACAGCTTTAATGCTTTCTGTTCCAGCATTCGCACAAACCACGACTCAGTCTGCTAAACCGGTTAAGCCTTATGGTGAAAATCCGAACCTGCTGCATGTCTTTGCTTATAAAGCACAGGAAGGCGTGATTAATACTGCTGAGAAAGTCGGTGAAGCAACGGAAAAAGGCATTGCCAAAATCAAGCCGGGGGTAGACCGGGCCTGGAGCAATACCAAATCTGCAACCTCTGATACACTGCAAAAAGTAGATCAGGGTGCAACTCAGGCAGCCCAACAAACCGGTCAGAAAATCCAGCAGACCAAAGAAGTCTGGCGTGGAAATTCACAACAGGCACCTATCGTGCAGCAGCCTTTAAGCCAGTCGAGTGCGACGCAAAACCCAAATACACCACAGACTCAACCCCAGTCAGGATCAGCTACCAGTTATGCGGTAACCGATTTATAAAAAAAGCCCGTGATGGGCTTTTTTAATTTTTAGAAAATAAAACTATTACCTTGTATCGACGCGATCTATGAATTGACCTGTCGAATCGGCTGACCCTGTTTAAATGCTGCTACATTTTCGACCATTTGATCCACAATCCGTTGTCTTGCATCGACACTGCCCCAGGCATTATGCGGTGTCACAATCAGGTTGGGAATCGTAGAGTCGAGCAGCACATTGCCCTGTTTCGGTGGTTCTACCGTTAGAACATCTGTCGCTGCACCGGCAATCTTGCCTGCACGCAGAGCCTCAGCCAATGCCGCTTCATCGACAATTCCGCCACGCGCACAGTTAATTAAAAATGCACTGCTTTTCATTGCATCCAGTTCAGCATGACTGATTAAATGGTGGGTATCTTCAGTGAGTGGACAATGCAAAGTTAAAAAATCGACTTGAGGAAGCAGCTCGGTAAATGGGATACGGGATGCATCCGCCGGACGATTTGGCAGCGCGGCAATAAGCACTTTCATGCCAAAGGCCTCGGCCAGTTTCGCCACCGCATGACCCAGTTCGCCATAACCCACAATGCCCAATGTTTTTCCGGCCAGCTCGACAATTGGCGCATCCAGCAAACAGAACTGACTAGCTTTTTGCCATTCGCCTTGTTCTAATGCACGTTGATAAGACAGGAATGAAGTCGCCAGATTGAGCATCAACATGATGGTATGCTGCGCGACTGCCGAAGTGCCATAAGCCTGACAGTTACACACGACGATCCCTTGCGCTTTGGCCGCCTCAAGGTCGACATTATTGGTGCCGGTTGCAGAGATTAAAATGAGTTTGAGTTGAGGGCATTGCTGAATCGTAGCTGCATCGATCATCACCTTATTCGTAATGATGACATCGAAACCAGCTACACGGGATGCAATCTCGGCAGCCGAGGTCGCCGGATACAAAACCAGTGAATCAAATGCGGCATGCAGTGCCTGAAAGTCTAAATCCTGCTGGTCTAAAGAAGCATAGTCTAAATAAACGGCTTTCATGGCTGTTCCCTCAATCCTGTTTGACAATTTATGTCTGTCATTTAAAACAAGTCATTGAGTCTTTTCAACCCGTTTCCAGCCTGATGCAATTAATCCAGCGGTTTATCCATATGATTACGTAGTGACTTGCGGATACGATACACCACATACACGGACAGAATAATCATAAAGATGATGGACGCACTGACCATGATCACTGCAGGATGCACAGTTTCTGCATGTGCCAGATTAGGTAGAATCAAACCGAAGATAAAACATACTTGCATCATCCGAGTCGCTTGCATCATAGAGATCCCCTTCTTCGTTTCAACCATCGGGAACGATATAATTGGTTTATTATTTATACCGCTTATCTCTATATTATGCCAAGCTCATCACAAGTCAAGTAATTGTTTTTTATAAAAATTTTATTTAATTTATCTCGCTGTGCGTCACAAACTGCGTATTTTTGTCACTATCGTTGATAAAAGCAGCAGCACCATACTCATTGGTACTCAGATTCAGCTGCTTATAGCTAAACATATAAAAATCGCTATAACGCTTCATTAAAATCGGGTGCATACCCAGACTGAGCTCATCCTGTTCCTTGATCAGTTTCATGATATGCCGGTCGTTCATCACCACCAGATAACGTTCATCATTCAGGTTAATGCTCAATAAACCATTACCTTTGGCATAAATCGGAATCAGGAATTTATGGTTCAGGGCAATTGCGCCTTCTGCATAACTTTCGATTTTATGGCTGATGACATTAAATACCAGACCATGCCCATACTGGTCCAACAGCAACTGACGATTTTCCTGCGGCAAATTCACATGAATGCCCAGTTTGAGCAGGTCATGCTGATCAACCTGTTTATTGCGTAACAGTTCCCGCAAAATCACCTGTTTCTGGCTGGCATCAAAAAACTGGTTATCCAGTTGCAGATCGTTATTTTTCAGAATGTGCCCCAAAGCCATGCGGTGTCGTGGCAAGACATTTTCAATCACCTTACGATAATAGAACTTGCTGTTTTTCTTGACCCGACGCATTTTCTGGTAGAAATAACTCGGCTCATAGTCATGTACCAAAAAGTCATAGAGCAATTCGGAACTGGCCAAAACTGCGATCGCATCATGGCCGGTAAAAGGCAAATGCAGCACATGATGATGTGGGATTAGTGCCTCTAATTTCAGATAATGGGCACGATCTTCGGCACAGTAGGGATCATACACAATAATATATTCACAGGCGTTGTCGATATCTTCGGCCGCAACCCGCATATTGGCATTCAGCTCTGGCTGATAGAACATGTTATAGCGGGCATCATGTACATCTTCCGGATCAATCGAATATTGCGGCACCATCGCCACCACCCGTTGCACGCCCAAGGCACGGGAATATTTGATCGCGGCATAGCCACCCATCGAACCGCCATACGCAATACGCTGCTGAAACGGCGCAATCAGATCTGCGATGGCTTGCAACATGTTCCACATGGAACCTTGCGGAAACCAGGATTTATGCTTGGGCATAATACCAAGCACATTAAACTCGAATTTCGCCAGTGACTTTTCTGCATTGATGTTGAGGCCCTTGGCACGGGTAATCAAATCGCCAAATGAAAAAATCAGTTCTGAAGAAGATCCCGGCATAAAAATCGCGCGTATATGTTCATCTTCAAAAACAATCTGCTTGTCCATAACTTTCCCATGCTGGTAAATCGAACCCTTCCACAACAATTCAGTCAATGAACGCTGTCAAAAAAGTGAATATGCTATTTTATATCGATCAAAAAGATTAAAAAGCGCAAAATATGACACAATCATTACATCCTGCAGCAAAACGGGGTTTTAGTGCGTCGGCTGAGCTCTATCAGCAAGTGCGTCCCGATTATCCGGCAGAAATCAGCCAGTGGCTGAGTGAAACGCTGGCTTTGCCTGCAGATGCGCATCTTTTGGATTTGGGCAGCGGCACCGGCAAGTTTATCCCCTATTTACGCCCGCTCAGTAAGCACATTATCGCGATTGATCCTGTCCCGGAAATGCTGGCTCAATTACAACAGGCGCATCCGGACATTCATACTCTTGAAGGCGTTAGCCATCAACTTCCCCTGCCTGATCATAGCCTGAATGCGGTATTTTGTGCACAGTCATTTCACTGGTTTGCCGATTCTGCTACCTTACAAGAATTAGATCGGGTACTCAAACCGCAGGGTTATCTGGTGTTAATTTGGAATCAGCGCGATACTCGGATCGACTGGGTTCAGGCCTTGGCCGATTGTATTGCCCCCTTGGAAGGCGATACGCCGCGCTATCATAGTGGCACCTGGCGCGAGGTCTTTGCACAGCAAACGCTATTTCAGCCCTATGCAGAAACCACAATGACCCAGCAACAGCATGGCAGTGTCGAGCAGGTGGTATCCAAGCGGCTGCTCTCGACTAGTTTTATTGCAGCCATGCCTGAACAGCAGCAGGCACAGTTAAAACAACAATTTGAACAGATCATCCAGCAATATACAGCCAAAAGCGCAGAGGAAATGATCGATTTTCCTTATGTCACCCATATCTATGTGTTCAAGAAAAGTAATTAAAAACAGGAGGCGATCATGCATAAAATACCAGGAATGACACGAACGCTGTTGTTCGCTGCGGCCATGCTGCTGATGGCATGTGACCAGAAAACGACCGAAACTCCGACTGAAGCGACAACAGATAATACGGCTTCAGATCAAGTCATGCAGGAACTGAAAACCGAGCCACTGAAAGACTTCCCTAAAACTGCTGATGATCCGCATGATATTGCTGCATTGACGGATTATGAACAGCGCTTTCAGGAAATGAGCAGCGACTTGGAAAAAGAATTAAACAGCATGCGCGATGATGAAAATATGACAGAAGAATTTGTCCAGCAACGTCAGCGTGATCATGTCCAGTCAGCATTGAATATGTTGAAGGCTTTAGAACTGAAAACCGAACAGGGCCGTTATATTCAGGGCTTAATGTATCAATACTGGGAACATCAGGACAAATTACTCAATACTCCCAAGACTCAAGCTACACCCGTGAATGAAGCCAGTGAGAATGTCAAAGGTCTAGGGAAATATCTACACGCCCAAGAACAACTGGAACGCTGGCGTTCGCAATATCCGGATCTCGCCAAGAAAGAACCCGCTTCCCGGCAAGTGAAGGAATAGTCTAGGATGCTAGATTGGCACACAGCTTAGATAAAATACAAAAATAATCTAAGCTGAACTGGCAGCTTTAAAACAGCGTGAATGAACAAGGCCGGATCTGTTGAGTCTGCATTCAGTATAAATACTAGATCATCCTAGCTATAAAATGACTTAATCTGCTGTCAGAAACTGATGCACACCTTCACCCGCTGCACGCCCTGTGGCAAAACAGGCTGTCAGTAGATAACCGCCGGTCGGTGCATCCCAGTCCAGCATTTCTCCGCAAAGAAATACATGTGGGTTAGATTTCAATTGTAGCTGTTCTGACAACACTTCACGCTTGACGCCACCCGCACAGCTAATCGCCTCTTCAATCGGGCGGAAGCCGCTGAGTGGAAGGGTCAAATGTTTAATTTTTTTGGCTAATGCAGTAGCATCTTGCCATACTGCTTTGTCTAGCAATTCCCGTACTAAAGCCGCCTTAGCACCGTCCAATCCGGCTTTACGCCAGACATTAGTTAAAGACTGCTTCTTACTTGGCTGTAATTTTTGCGCAAGCTGTTCGATGCTTTGATTTGGGAATAGGTCCAGATGCAGCTGCATAGGCTTCCCCTGTTTTAGTTGCTCGCGTAAGCCACGACCCTGCTTATAGATCAGACCACTTTCCAGACCATAATGACTGATCACGATATCGCCGATGGTCTTTTCACCTTGCCCAACCCATGCCTCGACACGCTTTAACGGTTGACCAAAGACTGGCTGCATAAACCGAGACCAGGGATATTCCACTCCGGCATTACTGGCCTGAAATGGCTCAATTTCATCCGTTTTCAGCCAGGCTTGCCATGCCCCATCACTACCCAACTCTGACCAGGACACTGCCCCACAAGCCAGAATAATGACATCAAAATGTTCAGTGCGATGTTCATTATTTTTCAGATCATGCAGCTCAAGCTGTTGCTGCTGCAACTGGCTGACTTTATGTCGGTAATGAAACTGGATACCATGACTGGCCAAACGCTTGAGCCAGGCACGCAGCAAGGGCGCGGCTTTCATCTCTGTGGGAAATACCCGGCCAGATGAACCGATATAAGGTTCAATACCGAGCTGTTTCATCCAGTCTTGAATCCAGACCGCATCCCACTGTTTGATCCAAGGGGACAACCACTCCACCTGATCATAACGTTGTACAAACTCTGGCACAGGCTCGGCATGGGAAATATTCAGGCCGGTCTTGCCTGCCATCAGGAATTTTCGCGCAGCAGACGGTTTTTGCTCATAGACATGCAGCTCATAATCAAACTGACTGAGCACTTCTGCTGCCATTAAGCCTGCGGGGCCTGTGCCCACAATAGCAATGCGTTTGCTCATCTGCTTATTCCGAGACGGTGGCATTCTGCCCTTGCAAAGGCTGGAAATCATCAAAACGTGTCACATAACTTTCAGGCTTGCTGATGATTAGTTGCTGGCATAATTCGCCGCGTTCCAGATATTTAATTTCAAAATGGGTGCGCGCCGAATCTGCAGCAATCACTTCTTTGACAAAAGGCAGCTTCCAGAGCTCTCGCACCTGTATTTCTGCTTCTTCGATATAGGCAGGAATATTACTGGCCAAAGTAATCGTTCCCCCGGTTTTCAGGCGTGAAAGTAGAAACTCAAAAAATGGCATATTGACCCAGCGCTGTGCCGGATTATGCGGTTCAGGATTTGGATATAAAATAAAGAATTGTTCTACCTGCTGCGGATACAGTGCATGTACGATCCACGGTAAAGCATCGGCATGAACGGTTTGTAAATTAGTTTGACCCTCAACAGCATGCTGTTTTTGCATCGCCAGAAATTTTTCACGGGTACGTTCAATTGCAATCAGTTGAGTATCGGGATTGTTCTTGCTGAATAACAAGGCATGTTTACCTTTACCCGCTCCCACTTCGACGCAGACCGGTTCAGGACTGATGCTTTGAAAATCACGGGGCGCATGCATACGCTGTGCTTGAAATTGACGAATCGGCATAATCAGATCAAACTAATAAAAACCGCATAAGTCTAACAAGTGCGGCTATATTTGCCTAATCGAACCTTTATTTTTCTTTGGAGTCGTCCCATGCCTACCACTTTAAACTGTCCGCGCTGTGGCAAGCTGACCACATGGGAAGATAATGAATTCCGTCCTTTTTGCTCAGAACGTTGCAAGATGATTGATCTGGGGGCTTGGGCCAATGAGGAATATAGTTTGCCCACCCAAGATGCACCGCAAGCCGATAACAGCGAAGAATAAAGGTCTTCCCTGTCGAAAATTCTGTCTGAAAGCAGAATCTTGTTTAAATTAAGTAAATAAATCATATGAGTTTTATAAAATTACTTAGATAAAGCAACACGAATTAACATCTTTCATAAAGCCTTAGTATTATTGTTCTACTCTAAATTTTCACATTATTTTTAGAGCAATAATATGGGTTATATTATTTTAAGAGTCATATTAATTGGGGTTGGTCTACTCGCACTTCTTTCGTTGGGAGTCGGCATTTTCCAACAAGATAGTTTATTTATTGTATTGGGTGTGCTTTTTGCTTTTGCCGCTTGGCTCATACACATGCAAACGCGACAACTTCGCAATAATCCCTTTTCAGAATAAAGATAAAAGACCAAACTATGTTGGTCTTTTATTTACGCTTTTAACCCGCTTTACCTGCAACAAACGGATTATGCTGCTTTTCAAAACCAATGGTGCTGATCGGCCCATGTCCTGAAATGAATTGAGTTTCATCTGGCAGGCTGAAACATTCACGCTGAATTGAATCTAAGAGCTGTTGATGATTGCCACGCGGGAAATCAGTCCGGCCAATTGAGCCTTTGAACAAGACATCACCTGTCCATAACAAGTCATAATTTTTGTTATAGAACATCACGTGACCCGGCGTATGGCCTGGAGCAAAACGCACTTCGAACTCCTCATTGCCGAGTTTGAGCACTTCACCACCTTCCAGCCACTGGGTCACTTCAACTTTTTCCGGAATCGGAAAACCATAACGTGCCGAAACTTCTTGAATCATGTCAAGCCAGAATGCATCTTCCTTATGTGGTCCGATTACCGGTACATTCCAGGCCTTTTTTAATGCACCCACCGCACCCGCATGATCCAGATGGCCATGAGTGAGCCACAAGGCTTTAACCGTTAAACCCAGCGCTTCAACTTCAGCTTTGAGTTTTTCAGGTTCGCCCCCCGCATCAATCAAAATGGCTTCTTTAGTGTCCGCATCCCAAACGATCGAACAGTTTTGCTGAAATGCAGTAACTGGAACAATTTTGACTTGTAACATGGGGTGAAAAACCTCGGGCAAGTTAATGGGCAAGTGTCTGTGTCAATGCATCCAGATTAGCCTGAAGCAGACTGTTGAGCAATCGCAAATGATCTTCACGGCTATTTAATGCCGGAATGTAACTATAGCTTTCACCGCCCATTGCTTTAAAAGTCTCGGCATTTTCGATTGCCAGCTCTTCAAGCGTTTCCAGACAGTCCGCGGAAAATGCCGGACTCATCACTTGAATTGATTTCACCCCTTGCTTGGCCCAATCTTCCAGCAAAACATCGGTATAGGGCTTGATCCATTCCTGCTTGCCAAAACGTGACTGGAAGCTGATCGCATATTGATCTTCATTTAAACCTAGTGCTTCCGCCACCAATTTACCCGTGATGCGGCAACGGTCGGCATAAGGATCACCTTTATCAGCATAGGGCTGTGGAATGCCGTGGAAAGACATCAATAATTTCTCTGGCTGACCATGAATTGCCTGATAATCACGTACACTTTGAGCCAATGACTGGATAAATAAAGGATGTTGATAATAATCCCGGATCACTGTCAAACCGGGTAAATTGCGCTGTTTAACCACCCATTTCGCCACTGCATCGTATAGAGGTGCGGTCGACGTGGCAGAATATTGTGGAAACAAAGGAAATAGAATCACGTGTTCCTGTGGCTGCGCGGAGACCTGTGCCAAGACATCCTGAATATTCGGATTGCCATAGGTCATGGCAGGTACCACATTCAGCTCAAACTGCGGATAAAGTTGGGTTAAATGGGTCTTAACTGCTGCGACCTGCTCAAACAGAATTTCACGCATCGGCGAATCCTGTCCCCATACTTGCGCATAGGCCTGTGATACTCGCTTTGGACGGAAGGGCAAAATGAATAAGCGCAGGATGATTTGCCAGATCGGTTTGGGAATTTCAATCACACGCTGATCAGACAAAAACTGCTTGAGGAAACGGCGTACCGCTGGAACCGTAGGTTCATCCGGTGTGCCCAAATTTGCCAATATAATCGTAATTTTAGGTTTAGCTGGTGAATACATGCAGTTGGTCCATGGTGAGATCAGCCTCTGTACTTTAACAGTTTTCTATTACTTTGCTCTATGGATTAATACGCTGACTTATATTGAAAAGTGCGATCTAAATCCAGCAAGCTGCTGTCCAGCAACTTTTGCGCTTTTGGCGTGATCTGCCACAGCATGCGCTGTCGGTCATCACGACCGGATGGCACAATCCAGTCATTCTGGCGCATTTGAATTTTTAAACTATGCAAGGCACGAATATTCATCTGGGCACGCGCAACTGCATGCGCACGCGGCATCTGCACCCGTGCATCCTGCAAACCAGTTTCATTCAGATATTCATTCATGCGCTTTGAGAAAAACTCTTCAGGCGTGGGATTGACAAAGGTTGAACCCAGCAATGCCAATAATTGTGCCCAGGTGAGTTTTTTCTGAACTTTGATTTCCTTGAAGTTACCATCCTGATAAGCATGCATCCGGTATTCAAAAGAAAAAACTTCATGCATCGCCACTTTGGGTAAACTCAGAAATGGATCGACTTCCGCAGTTCCGCCATCGCGTTCCAGTTGAGCCACTTTGGCTTTAAGCTGGTCAATCTCGTCATGCAGCGCCTGGGTATTTTGCGGACGCACCCAGCCGGTCACCGGATAGCGCTCCAGCATTTGTGGCATGTTAAAACGCACGGCCATTTCCAGATCGCGCAGGCTACGGTAAGTAAAGACCTGATCCACTTCCTGCTGTAACAGTTGACGGAATTCCTTGAATTTTTCCTGTAATTCCGGTTTGGCATCATGCAATGCACTTTCACGTGATGCCGGATCATCATGCATAAACACAATAATCGGTTTTTGCTTGGTCACTGCATAAATATATTCGAGATGCATATAACCGACACCCGATACCGACTGCTCCCCATACTGGCTGCCCAGCAGAATCACGACATAATCACAGTCATCAATCTGGCGGCGTGCAAATGCAGTATTCAGCGGTGTACGCTGTTCCAGTCCCCACGAGAAAAACCCCATTCCTACCAGTGTTTGAGACAGAATGATACGCTCCGGTTGCATTTCTGCCCCAGAGGTTGAGATGAACACTTGGTACCGTTTATCCAGCATGGGCTATCCTCTTCTCCTGTACATTTGGATAAAAAATGCATCATCACATGCTTCTTTACCCAATCTGGCCACCCCAAAATCAAAATATCATTCTTCTTAAATTATAAAAATGAGTTTTAAACTGCACTCATATTATTGACCAGCCATTTTAAATCGGCCGGAATCAGGTGCTGCAAAATCGGTCGGAGCTGTTCAGCATTCTGCCCACTCACCACCAATTCAATTTTCACGCTTTCTTTAGACTCTTGCTCAAATAATAACCCATTTTTAATTAAAATTCGGGCCGTTTGTCTTGCAACCGCGAATCCTGAGTCAATTAATGTCAGCTTTTGACCAAAAATATACTGAATTGACGATTTTAGGAAGGGGTAATGTGTACATCCTAACACTAAATAATCAGCGCCCTGATCTACAACTGGTTGTAAAATCTCTTTTAATGTTTGCAAACAGGCTGCACTCATCTGCTCCCCAGCCTCAACAAAAGGCACCAGATCCAGACTGGTCACAGGCAGGACTTTGACTTGAGCCGGTTCAGCAAAACGGGAAATCACATCTTTAATCAGCTGGCCGCGGAAGGTCGCGGGCGTGGCCAGTACCGCCACAGTTTTCGACTGGGTATTCAGGACTGCCGGTTTAAGCGCGGGTACCAAACCAATAATCGGAAAGTTTTCACCATAATAGTCACGCAAATAATCCAGGCTAAAAGCGGAAGCGGTATTACAAGCCACCACCGCAACTTTACAACCTTGACGATAAAGCCATTCAATCGCCTGAGCCGTCAGGGCACGAATTTCCTGATCATCTCTCGGGCCATAAGGCACATGCGCAGTATCCGCATAATAGACAAAACGCTCGTTAGGCAAATGGCGGGCAATTTCCAGGGCGACTGACAAACCGCCTACGCCTGAGTCAAAAATACCAATCGGCGCATCTGCCGTGGCATTGGGCATCGGGTCTAATAGCTGGGAAATTGGTTGAATAGCGCTCATAACGTTGCAGGTGGCTTGTTTGAAATTTCTAGCGATCAAGCTTAAACCTCAGGTGCTCAAATGCAAGTCTAAATCACCACTTTTCAAACTTAAAACAGTTTCGCCTGCCGGATTTTCATCAAGCTCGCCCATCTCCACTAGATGTAAAAATGCAGCACGCTGGATTAGGGCATTGATCCCGAAACGCACATGCACATAAGGCCGTAGTTCACCTTTATATTCACGCATAAAGATCGGATGTTCAGCATCGACAACAATCAGGTCTTGCGTGGTTGTGCCCAGTTGCAGATAAGTCACTCCATTGATCTCAACCTGATCGACCTGATTGACAAATAAAGGTTCATCTTCAACTTCAATTTCAATCATTTCTACCGGTGTTTTTAGATAGAATTTATCGTTTTCTTTCCAGAGCACCGTTGCAAACAGGTCAATCATGGGCTGGCGCTTGATCAATTGACCTTCGTGCCACCATTCGCCGTTAGCTAAAACCTTCAGATCCATTGCTCCGCAATGCTTTGGCTGCCATTGCTCCAAAGGGGGAATTGACCTTTTGTGACTGCCCTGTGCATCTTTTAAGTATTGTGCGATATCCATTAAATTTTTATCATCGGGATAAGTTACTTTTTTCGTCGGATTTGTGCTGGGTACTGGCTTATCCATAAAAGAAGACCTTAATGACGGAAAAATAATATGTTTCAGCCAATTGGCTAAAACTGGCTTTAAAACTATACTAGCCCAGATTATCAAAGACACCAGCATTTTTGTGTCTAGGAACCAAGAACACTTATGGCAGCACCCAACCATCCGGTTATGGTTGCCACCGAATAGTAATATGAGGAGTCCTACATGGAACACATCGAACGTGAATCGATGGAGTTTGACGTCGTCATCGTAGGCGCAGGCCCTGCGGGTCTTTCTGCTGCGATCAAAATCCGTCAACTTGCAATTGAAAACAACTTAAACGATTTGTCCGTTTGTGTCGTAGAAAAAGGCTCCGAAGTCGGTGCGCATATTCTGTCTGGTGCTGTGCTTGAACCACGTGCCATGAACGAGCTGTTCCCCGACTGGAAAGAACAGGGCGCCCCGCTGAATGTCCCGGTGACCGAAGATAAAACCTTCTTCCTGCTGTCAGATGAAAAATCACAGGAAGCACCGCACTGGATGGTGCCTAAAACCATGCATAACGATGGCAACTATGTCATCTCGCTCGGCAACGTGGTGCGCTGGTTAGGCCAAAAAGCGGAAGAGCTGGAAGTATCGATCTTCCCGGGCTTTGCCGCCTCGGAAATTCTGTATCATGCCGATGGTACAGTCAAAGGCATCCAGACCGGTGACATGGGTATTGGTAAAGATGGCGAACCAACACATAACTTCACTCCAGGTTATGAACTGCATGCCAAATACACGATTTTTGCTGAAGGCTGTCGTGGTCATTTAGGTAAGCGTTTAATCCAGAAGTTCAACCTGGACAAGGATGCGGATCCACAACATTACGGTATCGGGATTAAGGAACTTTGGGAAATCGATCCCGCCAAGCACAAACCAGGTCTGGTGATGCACGGTGCTGGCTGGCCTTTATCTGAAACTGGTTCTTCAGGTGGCTGGTGGCTCTACCACGCGGAAAACAACCAGGTCACTCTGGGCATGATCGTGGATCTGTCTTACACTAACCCGCACATGTATCCATTTATGGAAATGCAGCGCTGGAAAACCCATCCATTGATCAAGCAGTATCTGGAAGGCGGTAAGCGTATTTCTTATGGTGCACGTGCTGTGACCAAAGGTGGCTTTAATTCGCTGCCTAAATTTACTTTCCCGGGTGGCTCGTTAATTGGAGATGATGCCGGCTTCCTGAACTTTGCCAAGATCAAAGGTTCTCATACTGCCATGAAATCCGGCATGCTCTGCGGTGAAGCGGTATTTGAGGCGATTGCTGCTGGTGTCGAAAAAGGCGGTGATCTGGCGGTGGCGCGTGTAGTGGAAGGCGAAGATTTCTTTGTCAAAGAACTGACTGCTTATACCGACAAGTTCAACAACAGCTGGTTAAAAGAAGAGCTCTATAACTCGCGTAACTTTGGCCCGGCAATGCACAAATTCGGTCAATGGATCGGTGGTGCCTTTAACTTTATCGACCAGAACGTGTTTAAAGTGCCGTTCACCTTGCATGATCTGGTTCAGGACCATGCTGCGCTAAAAACCCAGGCAACTGAAAGCTTTAAGCCGAACTATCCAAAACCGGATGGCAAGCTGACCTTTGATCGTCTGTCTTCGGTGTTTGTATCGAACACGGTCCATGAAGAAAACCAGCCAGCGCATTTGAAACTGACTGATCCGTCCATTCCGGTTGAAGTGAACCTGCCGACATGGGATGAGCCTGCACAGCGCTACTGCCCGGCGGGTGTCTATGAGATCATGGAAAACAATGATGGTTCCAAGCGCTTCCAGATCAATGCAGCCAACTGTGTACACTGCAAGACCTGTGACATCAAGGATCCGTCCCAGAACATCACTTGGGTGACACCGGAAGGTGGCGGTGGTCCGAACTATCCGAATATGTAATCTCTCATATGAGATAAAAATAAACCCGCTTTAAAGCGGGTTTATTTATGGATAAATATTTAAGATTTCAGTTCTTGTCCATTCATCTATTTAATTCAGCAGATTTGTGGAATTTTATTTTCTAAACAGGGACAGATCATTGAGTCCATCTGTCATTTATCTCTTTAGCCACCTTTCTTCACTAAATAATGAAATTCTTTATTGCCATTTTCATCCAGACGTTCTTCCTGCAAGAGCAACTCATGCCCCAAATGCATACAGAATTTTGGAATATCCCACGACGTTGAATTATCCGTGGCAAACACCTCAACTACATCACCTGCCTTTGATTTACGGATCGCCTGATGCAACATCATCACTGGCTCAGGACAACGCAAACCTCGGGTATTCAATTGCAGACTTGGAATAATTTCAGTTGGGGACATCGATAGACTCAGGATGGAAAGACCGTCATATTTTAGCATAAAGCTGCGATTACATTGCTGCTTTGCATACGTGGCCAGTTTTAAAATCAGCGCTGACTCACGCGATCAAGACTGTGCATCATATTTACAATAGACAAGCGTATTTTCTGCGGTATGATAAAACCACGTTTTTTTAGATATTAAGAGTCTTCAGGAAAAATCATGCACGAGGAATCAGGCCCGTCGTGGGGTATGCGCGGCTTACGCAAATGGCTGGGAACTGCACCCGAAACTCGCGACGAACTGCTAAAATTAGTACAAGATTCACGTCGATTTTTAGAACCCGATACTGTTGCCATGCTTGAGGGCGTTCTTGACCTCCCGGCAACCAAAATTCGTGAAGTCATGACGCCTCGCACGTCCATGATCAGCTTGCAGGAAGATGACCAGCTGCTGGATATCCTGCATGTACTGGTCGAGTCTGCGCATTCACGTTTTCCGGTATTTTCATCCGATCAGACCGATAATGTAGTCGGTATTCTATTGGCCAAGGATTTATTGCCTTTTCTGACTGAACCGACGGCCAAGGTCGATATTCGCGCGCTCATGCGTCAACCTTTGTTTGTTCCGGAAAGTGCCCGCTCCGATCAGGTGCTGCGCATGTTAAAGAATACCCAGACGCATATTGCGGTGGTGATTGATGAATACGGTACGACTTCGGGTCTGGTGACACTGGAAGATATTCTGGAAGAAATTGTCGGTGAAATTGAAGATGAACATGACAATGCTGACGAAGAAGCATACTACATTGTTCCGGATAACGACCCGACTACCGCCAATACCTGGGTAGTCCAAGCCCTGACTCCGATTGAGTATTTCAATAATATGCTGGATGCGACTTTCCCTGATGATGAAGTGGAAACTATGGGCGGCTTGTTATTACAGGAAATTGGTCTGGTGAGTGACCTTGAAGGTCAAACCATTGAACTGGAAAACTGGCAATTTACCATTCTTGAGGCGGATTCACGCTCTATTCATCTAATTCGAGCCGTGCGCCAATGAGAGCGTATTTCGATAAGCTGTTGAGTTCGTCTCAACAGCAAAAACCTTTGCCGCTAATCTATCCTGTTTTAATTGCCTTATTTGCAGGTGCTATCTTTAGTTTGGCACTAGCCCCTTATCATTACTGGTGGCTGGCGATTCTGTCTCCAGCACTGCTCTATGCTTGCCTGCGCGGACGTAGCGCAAAACAGGCCTTTGGCATTGGCTGGGCTTATGGGATTGGCTTGTGGTTTGTCGGCGCATTCTGGCTGTATACCTCAATTCATGTCTATGGCGATACCAGTGCATTTCTCAGCGTCGTGATGATCCTGATTATGGCGCTGGTGATGGGTCTGTTTAGTGCCGTTCAAACGTTTGTCTATCGCCGCTTTTTCCCGGAAACACCTTTAACCTTTGCCCCGCTCTGGGTGCTGTTTGAATGGTCCAAGACCTGGGTCTTTACCGGATTCCCATGGCTGTTTGCTGGTTATGCCTTTACCGAACGCTACCTAGATGCTTATGCGCCATTATTCGGGGTGTTTGGGGTATCTTTCGTGGTGATCATTCTGGCCTGTGCGCTGGTTGAGATCCTGAATAGACGCCTGTTCTGGGCCATTCCTTCCGCCATCTTGTTACTTGGTGCCTGGGGCGCAGCACAGCTGACGTTTGTTGAGCAAAAAAATCAAAAGCCTTTAACGGTTTCCCTGATTCAGGGCAATATTCCGCAAGACTTGAAATGGCTGACTGAATATCAGGTAAAGACCTTATTGATTTATGCCAATTTGAGTAAAACCGAATGGGGTCGTGATCTGATCGTCTGGCCGGAATCTTCGATTCCCATGTTCCAGACTGATATTGAAGCCTTTCTGGAGGCCATGAAAGTACAAGCTGAAAAATCAGGCACTGCATGGGTAACCGGCATTCCATATTGGGATTTAGCAGAATCACAGGCTGCAGGCTATCCAAAATATTACAATAGCATTATGGCCAGCGGAAATGAATCTGATGGGCTATACAAGAAGCAACGACTGGTTCCCTTTGGTGAATATATCCCCTTATCAGGCTGGCTGAGCTGGGTCTTGCCAGGTCTGCAAAATGATCCTTCCATGAGTGGTTTTACCCGGGGCGCAGATCATCAAAAACCATTGAATGTGAAAAATCATCCATTGGGTTCTGCAATTTGCTATGAAGTGGCCTACCCGAATTTGACCCGTCGCAATGCCAACCAAAGTGATTTTCTGGTGACCGTGTCTAATGATGCCTGGTTTACCGGCACGGCAGGACCATTACAGCATCTGCAAATGGTGCAAATGCGTGCTAAAGAAAATGGCCGCTGGTTTATTCGCGCCACCAATACCGGTGTAACCGCCTTTATTGACCACAATGGCCACATCGTGAAAAAAGCCCCGGTGGATCAGGAAGCGGTATTACGTGGTGAACTTCCAGCCATGCAGGGCGAAACGCTGTATATGAAACTCAGTGATTGGCCAGTGATGATCTTCTCAGTTCTGCTTTTGCTTATTGGATGGCGCTTCCGTCCACGTAAAGTGGATGTCAGCTTTAAGTCAAGAAGATAATTTTTTCAAGTCCCTCTTTTACAAAGAGGGATTTAGGGGATTCCTGAATATAGCACCTTATCAATCCCTCCTAAGCTCCCTTTATGAAAGCGAAGAACACTCAAGGCAATAAAAAACCGAGGTCAATGCCTCGGCTTTTTATTACATTCAAATTTAAAACTGTGAAGCCAGATAACACAACATACTGGCAAGTGACAGCATCGGCACATGACGATAGAGCTTAACCAGTGTCTGCTCAAATACTGAACCTTGTTCGGCTTGAATGCGAACTACACTCGCGTTTAATGCGGACCAGAAACATAGGGCCAATAAACTGCTCATCAAGCTGATAGCAAAAAAGGCCACCATAATCTGGCTGCTGCCTTCGGTGCTCTGCCATAAATGGACGATTCCCTGACTGATCGGCAGCATGCTTAAAACCAGAAGAACAGATTTCAGCATCGACCAATGAAATTGATTGATTTCATCCCCTAAGATTAATGCTTTCATGTACTTCTCCGTTGGCGAGTCAAGTGCCATTCAGATCATTATGAGCTTTTTTAAATAAATAGAAAGTGTATGTTTATTCATATTTTACGAGAATTGTAATAGATAAATATGGGAATAATTCTTATTATAACTCGCATATCGTTTTTATTATTTCATTATTATAAATATCATTAACTTACATTATATTTAATAATTAAGAGTTATTATCACTTCACTTCGTATTGAAATAGCTTATTCAGTGAAGTGATATATGCCATCTATCGAGAATTTATAATGATTCTCAATTAAGGCTGATAATAAATATCGGCATCTGTTCCTTCACCACCCGATTGACCATCTGCACCAAATGAATACAGATCGAAGCTTCGACCATCGGTGCCCGGAATCACATATTGCAGTTCATTATCCCAGCTGTCTTTTGGAAAACCGCCTTTGACATAACCGCCCGGCACCCAGTTTTTTGCAGTCGCTGGCTGATTCACCAGTGCATCCAGACCACCTTCCTGCATACTTGGATACTTGCCATTGTCCAGCTTGTATTGATCCAGTGAACCTGCAATGCTTTGTAACTTGATCACGGTGGTATCGACTTTGGCCTTTTCACCACGTCCCATCACGTTCGGAACGATCAGCGCAGCAAGCACACCGAGAATTACAATCACCACCATGACTTCGATTAAGGTAAAGCCCGTCTGTTTATTTAATTGATTCCTTTTCATTCAATCTCTCTCATTTATTTGCATCATTCAGAATTTCCACTTGAATCTTGATCACAACAAAATTCTAACTGGTTTCTGTTTAAATCATATTATTCATGTTCACAATTGGCAGCATCACTGCTATCACAATGACCAGAACAATACTGGCCATCAACACCAGCATTAAAGGTTCCAGCAAGGCCAGTAAAGTTGAAATCAGGGTGGTCACTTCGCGATCCTGCATTTGTGAAGCACGTTCCAACATGCGGTCCAGTTCACCAGACGCTTCACCACTTTTGATCATTTGTACCATCATCGGCGGGAAATAACCACTGCGTTCCAGTTGGGTTGCCAGGTTGCCACCTTCAGTGACTTTTTCCGCTGCCAGATTGACAGAATCCCGGATCACCCAGTTGTTACTGACTGCGGCACCAATCCGCAGTGCATCGACCAGCGGCACGCCAGACTGGGTCAAAATGGATAAGGTACTGGCAAAACGTGCCGCATTAATCCCGCGTGACAATTTGCCGAATAAAGGTAATTTTAAGGTTAGACGGTCAAAGGCATAATGCCCGGCGGTGGTTCTTAAAAACCGGACCAACAGGAAAATCCCCAAGGCCCCACCGATCAATAAAAATGGCCAGGCAATGCGGATGAAATCACTGGCTTTCATCAAGGCCACGGTAATCCAGGGCAAGGCATCTTTACTTTGATCAAAAGTCTTGACGATATCTGGCACCACATAGGTCATCAGCCCCATCACAATCGCAAAGGACATCAGCATCAGGATAATCGGATAGACCATTGCACCCTGAATTTTTTTCTGCATGGCAAACCGGTTTTCGGTATAGTCAGCCAACTGATCCAGAATCAGGTCCAGATGTCCGGAACGTTCACCGGCGGCAATTGTGGCAATATACAGTTCAGGAAAACGTCCGGATTGTTGCAAGCCCTGCGCCAGACTATGCCCTTCCAGCACTTTGGAGCGCACTGACATCAGCAGGTTTTGTACATGTACTTTTTCACTTTGCTTGCCGACGGCACGAATCGCTTCTTCCAGTGGAATCGCAGCAGCGACCAGCACGGATAATTGCCGGGTCATCAGAGCCAGATCATAGGCGGTGATGCTTTTTTCAAACCATTTTCGACGATGATGTTGATCTTTTTTTTCGACAGGATCAACAGAGACCGGAATAAGTGCTTTATCCCGTAATTGTTGCCGGATCTGACGTGCAGAATCCCCCTCCAGCACGCCTTTTTGCTGCTTTCCTGAAGCATCAAGCGCAATAAACTGATATGCAGGCATTGTAATGCTCTAATTTTCCAAAATTTTGCTTAACGCTGTTGCGTCAGACCACCGAAATCATTCATATTCTTTGATATAAATTATCTGCTTACTCTAACATAATCGAACTTTAAGCACGACGAAATTTCTTCAGGATCTCCACCCCAAGATATGCAAAATTCTCACACCGATTCCAGTCTACTTTATCGCGTACGCGTTGCTGTACCTGTACATGTATTTGATTGTTTTGATTACACAATGAGTGCAGAACAATTTGAACAGGCGCAGATTGGCGCACGTGTACTGGTATCGTTTGGTCGGCAGAATCTGGTCGGGGTGATTATCGAAAAACTGCCTGCAGACACTCCTCTCGACCCACGCTTTAAGCTTAAGGCAGTAACCGAACTGCTCGATGAACGCGCCATTATAGATGCCAAAGTTTTAAGTTTGTTGACATGGTCAGCGCAGTATTACCAGTTTCCGATCGGTGAAGTCGTCCACAGTGCCCTGCCGACTCTGTTGCGTCAGGGTAAGCCTTATAACCTGCTGGCCCGTACCTGGAAATTACTGGACCCTGATGCCGAGGCCAAAGTACGCCGTTCGGACAAGCAGCAGGAAGCTTACCGGATTTTAAAACTGCATCCGGTCGGGACTACTGAAAATGTGCTGAATATGGCCGGGATTGAAACCGCGACCTTAAAAGCACTGGAGAAAAAAGAGATTTGCGCCTGTGTGCTGGAGCCACAAGATTTCAGCCCACAACCAATGCAATTGGCACAAATGCCGCTTACTGCCAATCCTGAACAAAAACATGCAGTCGAACAGGTATTAAAATATCGCAATCAATATCAAGCTTTTTTACTGGATGGTCTGACCGGCAGCGGTAAAACTGAAGTGTATTTGCAGATCATGGAACAGGTACTGAAACAGGGCAAACAGGTGCTGGTGCTGGTGCCGGAAATCGGCCTGACGCCGCAAACCATCAGCCGTTTTCAGTCCCGTTTTCATTGCCATATTGCGTTGCTGCATTCCGGGCTGAATGATTCCAAACGGCTACAAGCCTGGCAGTCGGCAGAAACCGGCAAAGCCTCAATCGTACTCGGTACACGTTCTGCCATTTATACCCCGATGCCGAATCTGGGCCTGATCATTCTGGATGAAGAACATGACCTGTCCTTTAAACAGCAGGAAGGCTTCCGCTATCATGCTCGAGATGTCGCCCTGTACCGCGGCCATTTACAGCAATGTCCGGTAATCTTAGGTTCAGCCACACCAAGTATTGACAGTTATGCGCTGGTGCAACATGGCAAGATGCAGGCACTGGAGCTGAACCAGCGTGCCGGTACGGCCTTGATGCCCAAAATCCATATTCTGGATTTAAAAGTCGCACAGAAGCAGCATGGGATTAGCCTGCAATTGATTCAGGACATCAAAAAGCGTCTGGAGAAAAAGGAACAGGTGCTGATTTTTTTAAACCGCCGTGGCTATGCTCCCGTTCTGATTTGTGGCAGCTGCGGCTGGCAGGCACAATGTCCGCACTGTGATGCCAACTTCACTGTACACCGTCAGCCTTATCAGCATCTGCATTGCCATCACTGCGGCACTATTCACCGCATGCCAGAACACTGCCCGAAATGTCAGCATCAGGAACTGGTTACACTGGGTATGGGCACCGGCAAAGTCGAAGAACATCTGAATGAACTCTTTCCGGATTTTGAGGTGATTCGGGTCGATCGCGATTCCACCAGTCGGGTCGGCAGCTGGCAAAAAATTTATGACAAGATTCAGAAAAGCGAACCTGCCATTTTGCTCGGCACCCAGATGCTGGCCAAGGGACACCATTTTCCTTATGTCACTCTGGTGGCGATTCTGGATATCGATTCCGGTCTGCTCAGTGTGGATTTCCGTGCTACTGAACGGACTGCACAACTGATTGTGCAGGTGGCAGGCCGCGCAGGCCGTGGTGAACATAAGGGTGATGTTTACCTACAGACCCTCAGACCTGATCATGCCCTGCTGAATACCCTGGTCAATGAAAATTATCGCGTATTTGCCCAGCAAACCTTAAAAGAACGGCAGATGGCCAGAATGCCGCCCTACCGTTATGCCATCCTGATTCGCTGTGAATCCAAGGATCAGGCACAAAATACCGAATTCTTACAGAAACATGCAGCACTCCTCAGGCAATATCCTGATCTGGCGCTGGACATCTGGGGACCAATTCCTGCGCCAATGGAACGTAAGGCCGGACGCTATCAGTCGCATATGGTGCTATTGTCAGCGGATCGTCCACGTTTGCATTACTATGTGCGTAGCTGGTGGCAAAACATGCTGCAGGACAAACCTTCTAGCATGAAGCTCACGCTGGACATCGACCCTCAGGAACTGAGCTAAAAGATATTGCGCCTGAGGATCGGTCTGGAATACAAGACTCCCAGTCTGGATCAAGAATAAATTTAGGGCAGGAAAATGTCGATACTGTTACAAATAACACTGGTTCTGGTCATTGCACTGTTGATAGTGCCACTGAGTAAAAGGCTCAGATTGCCAAGTGTGCTGGGCTATCTGTTAACAGGGATCATCTTAAGTCCAAGCCTTTTGCACCTGATTCAGACACCCGAAGTCATGAGTAGTTTCATGCAAGTCAGCCTGATGGCACTGATGTTCTGGATCGGCCTGCAACTCAGACCACAACGCATCCTCCAGATTAATCCATCCCTGTGGATGATGGCTGCTTTACAAGGATTGATCAGCGCCTTAATTTTTACGCTCATGGCCTGGGTTTTCCTTCAGCAAAGCCTACTCGCCAGCATTGTAATTGGACTCGCCGGCAGTTTGTCCGCCCTGACTTTGGTGATCCAACATCTTAATCATCAGGAACAGTTCGCCACCAGCTATGGTCAGCAAGCCTATTCGATTCTGCTGGTTCATGCTCTGTTGGCCATTCTGGTGATTGCAGCCATTCCCTTATTTGCCGGGATTCGCTCGACCGAACATGGCGTGGCCTACTTTGCTGCCCTCATCGCGACGTTAAGCGGTCTGTTCCTGTGTAATCGTTACTTGATGCAGCCGTTGTATCGCTGGATTGCTAAAAGTGGCAGTCACGAACTGCATGCGATTGTAGCGATTGCGGTGACCTTGGCATTGTTGGTGTTAATGAATACCCTCGGCCTGAATCTATTTCTCGGTGCCTTATTTGCCGGCATTTTACTGGCAGATTCAGATTTCCGGCCTGCAGTAGAAAGTACGATTCGACCTTTTCAGGGCTTGTTGATGGGCCTGGCCTTTATCAGTCTGGGCATGTCACTGCACTTAGCTGATCTGCTCAATTTCCCGTGGATCATTCTCGGCGGCACCCTCACTTTAATCTTGGTCAAGTTTGCAATCAACCTGGCATTGGCGCGTTATCATCAAAATAGCTGGCGCAATAGTACCCTGCTGGCAGCCAGTCTGGCGCAAGGCGGCGAATTTGCCTTACTGGCACTGGTAATTGCTGTATCCGACCAGATTATTGCAGTCGATCTGCTCTCTCCCTTGCTGTGGATGGTGAGTTTTTCCTTGCTGCTGACGCCAGCATTTTATTGGTTATTGCACAGTCAGATCCTACCGCATCTGGATCGTCACAATCATCTGGCAGCGACCTTCGAAACTGATCTCAATCCTCAAACCAGTACACCGATTCTGCTGATTGGCTTTGGCCGCTTCGGGCAAATTATCGCCCGGATTTTACTGCAGCAGCAACATGCCTTTAGTGTCATGGACAGCAATGTGCCAGCCACTGAACTTCTGGCGCAGTACGATATCCCTTTCTATCAGGCGGATGCAACAAAACCCGAAGCCTTGATACAGACCGGTATTGCCACAGCACAACAGGTGATTGTGGCGATTGACGATATTGAAGACTCAATGCTGATCGTGCGGCATCTGCGGCTGAATTATCCTGAAACCTGTTTATGGGTCCGCGCCCGTGATCGACATCATGTGCATTTATTGCAGGATTTGGGCGTGAAACATATCTGGCGTGAAACTTATCTTTCCGCCTTGGAACTCAGTCAAGCCTTATTAACCCAGCTCAATCCTGACCCGGAAGAAAGCCTGCAACAGATTCAAAACTTCCGTGAACAGGATGAAAAGTTGCTCAATAGTCAATATCATCTGGATCCGGATGAACATCCAAATTATGAAAATCAGCGCAGCAGTTTGGCTGAACTGGAGCATCTGTTTACCCAGGATCAACGCCATAAAGTGCAAAAACAGGCTACACCGCAGCAACAGGATACAAACGGCGCAGGAATTGATACGTTAAGAGATGAACTGTCCTAACTTGTGTTTTACAATAATGACACCATTAAAGCAGGGTTATGGAGAATTTTATGTCTGATTTACGCCAACGCTTTTTTATTGAAGATAGCCCTGTTCGTGGTGAAGTGGTGCATCTTGAAGAAGCTTTACAAACCATTTTAGCGCAACGTGACTATGCGCCTGCAGTTAAAATCCTGCTAGGTGAAATGCTTAGTGCCACTGCACTGCTGGCCAGCACATTGAAGATTAAAGGGCGTATCAGCCTGCAAATTCAGGCATCGGGCACATTTAAATGGGCTATGGCTGAATGTAACCATTTGGGTGAAGTTCGCGCTCTGGCTGACTATGAAGAAGATCCGCACTTTCTGGTCGGTGAAGACAGTAGTACAGTGTTGAAATCACTCACCTCTCCGGTGCTGTTCATCAATATCGAACCAGAATTTGGTGAGCGTTATCAGGGGATTGTACCCCTTGATAAAGAAAATCTGGCGGGCTGTCTGATGCAGTATTATGACCTGTCTGCACAGATTCCGACGCGTATTGTACTGGCAAGTGACCATCAGCGTGCAGGTGGTTTACTGATTCAGTTATTACCACGTAATAGTGAAGAAGAACAACGCCGGGTAGATGAAGATCTATGGCCACGTCTGACCATGCTCACAGAGACTCTAAAAACTGAAGAGTTAGTCGGTTTGCAAGCCACTGATATTCTGTACCGTTTATATAACGAAGAAGAAGTGCGTCTGCCAGATACGGAAGTGTTGAAGTTTGGTTGTACCTGCTCTAAAGAGCGTTGTGCAGTCGCTTTACAGCAAATCGGAATAGAGTCGATCCGTGAAACGCTGGAATTCCAGAATCCGATCGAGATGGACTGTCAGTTCTGTAATAGCCAATATACTTTTACTGCTGAAGAAGCCTTGGGCCTATTTGGTAAACACCTGAGCTAAGCAGTTCGAATCCTTAAGTTTAAAAGCATTCCCAGGAATGCTTTTTTTATGTTTTAAAATCTAGGTGACTGAGCTCAACAAAGCGTATTCCCCTACAGTAGAAAACCTGTCTACCTCCTGAATCAAACTCTCCTGTAAATCCAATCTAAGAATCCCTTTTAAATTATAAGATTATTCACACTAACAAAACCTGAATATTCATCATTTTCAAAAAATTATGAGAAAGACCGCACAGTTCATACTCTTGATTTAATTATGCTTTTAAAATAAATTAGAGCAATAATTCTAAAATGAATACATCATCAATTTAACAGGTATGTTATGAGAAAATTATTGAATACTCTACTAATGGGGATAAGTCTGGCCGCAGTCTCTAGCTTGGCCTTTGCCTATGAAGATCCATTATTGGGTAAATGGAAAACCATCGATGATCAATCGGGCTATTCTCGTGCGGATGTGGAAATTCGCAAGAAAGCAGATGGCAGTTATGAAGGAGTGATTGTCGAAACACGCAGCTTGCCTGGCGCAGAAAAAATGGGGATCTGTCATAAATGTCCAGGTCAGCTCAAGAACAAACCTTTTCTAGGCCTGCCGTTTATCTGGGATTTTAAGGCAGATCCTAAAAAGCCGCGTGAATACCATGATGGCAAAGTGCTTGATCCGATCAGTGGGAAAGTTTACAAAGGTAAAGCACGCTTAAGTGCCAATGGCAAACGTCTGACCTTGCGTGGTTATGTGGGGGTATCGGTAATTGGCCGCAGTGTCACCTGGGTAAAATATTAATTTCAGAAAGATTTTCAAAGCCCCTGTATCAGGGGCTTTTTTCTTTGTCATGATTTGAAACAATAAGGTACAAATAAAAACTGTTTTGGGGCAGGCAAAGTCATAATAATGGATTGAAGACGGTTATTTTTTATCCATTTATGATGATCAATCTTCAGCCTCGTTCAATTTTGCCCTTTGGTCTGCTTTACAGACTTCATATGGCACCCTCTATTCAACACAGGAAAGTGATTGAATACGCTTTGTCGATAACACATAAAATTATAAAAACCATTTCAGCTTTAACCTTCTTTGCCTCGCATGCTGCTGATAAAGATCCGGTCAGACCGACTGATTCATCAACTACCAGCGCATCCCGACTCTTGACTCATGATCATTTGAGTCATCACTCTGAGTCTGCATGTCCAAGGATTGGAAAGCGTTCTATTTTAGCACCTTCCCTTTCTCCGGATTTTGCACACTTGGCTGTTTAAGGAGTAGACCCATGACTACGATTCAGTACCAAGAAAGTTTTTCCCAAGGTTATACCCCCTCAGAAATTATAGACGATCGTTCATTTGACTTGATCCACTTTGCAGAAGCGTGTGGACAAAGCCCGGAATGGGTCATGCAGTTAATTGAACATGGAATTTTACCAAATCGTTCTACAACCCCGACCAGCACTTTCCTCGGTGAAGATATCTCGCGTGCACAACGCGCCTATCGCCTGCAACGCGATTTTGATGCCTCATTTAGCGCCGTTGCCATGATGCTGGACCTCATTGATGAAGTGCAGGAGTTACGTCGCGAGGTCAAACATTTGCACTTCAAGTAAATCCTTTTCATGTTCTGTCGATCTGCATTTTTCAGTGCAGATCAGAACATATTTATATTTAATTTTATGATTAGAGTATAAGAATCCCTATGAAAACCAAAGATTGCAATAAGAAAATCAAATACATGTTTCCCGAATACCGCGACTTGATTGTGCAACTTCGCGAGGAAAATCCCTATTTTGCCAAGTTATTCGAGGAACATAATGAGCTGGACAAAGAAATCAGCCAGCTTGAACTTGATCCAGTCAATCATATCAACAATGATATTGAGGCGATCAAGCGTAAAAAACTGAAATTAAAAGATGAAATTTATCGTCTGTTAAAAAGCTCTGAAGCGGATCCCTTGACCTGAGATCAACTGGACACCACTTTTAGACATATGCTGAAGCATAAAAAAAGCCTTGAACCAGCCAAATTAAACACTTTGACCAAGCTCAGGGCTTTTTATTGTTATTCACATGAGTTTTCCCATGTGAATAGTTTAAGAATTAAACTTGTTCGATGTCTTTCATCGTCAATTTGATACGACCACGGTTATCAACATCCGCAACCTGTACTTTCACTTCCTGACCTTCTTTCAATACATCTGCCACGTTCGCAATGCGTTCGTTTGAGATTTGAGAGATGTGAAGTAAGCCATCAGTACCTGGCAGGATATTTACGAACGCACCGAATTCAACGATACGAATCACTTTACCTGTATAAATTGTACCTGGCTCGATTTCAGCAGTAAGTGCCTGGATCTTGGCAACTGCAGCTTGCGCAGCCGCTTTAGTTTCACCAAATACGCGAACTGTACCGTTATCTTCGATATCGATCGCTGCTTTAGTTTCTTCAGTGATCGCACGAATGGTCGCGCCGCCTTTACCGATCACATCACGGATTTTATCCGGGTTGATGTTGATCACCTGGAATGTCGGTGCGTGCATCGAAATTTCAGGACGCGCACGTGAAATCACCTGGTTCATCTCATTCAAGATGTGCATACGACCCGCATAAGCCTGGTTCAATGCAGATTCCATGATCTCTTCAGTGATGCCTTCGATCTTGATGTCCATTTGTAGCGCAGTAATACCGTTTGCAGAACCCGCTACTTTAAAGTCCATGTCGCCCAAGTGATCTTCATCACCCAAGATGTCAGAAAGAACTGCGAAACGCTCGCCTTCTTTCACTAGACCCATCGCAATACCTGCAACTGGTGCTTTAAGTGGAACACCGGCATCCATAAGAGAAAGTGATGCACCACATACAGATGCCATTGAAGACGAACCGTTAGATTCAGTGATGTCAGATACGATACGGATCACATACGGGAAGCGGTCAGCCGCAGGAAGTACAGCTTGAACACCACGACGTGCCAGACGACCATGACCAATCTCACGACGCTTAGGACCAGATTCACGACCTGTTTCACCTACAGAGTATGCAGGGAAGTTGTAGTGCAACATGAAGTTGTCAGTTTTGGTACCTGCAAGGGTATCCACCATCAACGCATCACGTGTATTACCCAAAGTCGTTGTGACCAAGGCTTGAGTTTCACCACGTGTGAACAATGCAGAACCGTGAGCACGATCCAATACGCCTACTTGTACGTCGATTGCACGAACAGTTTTGGTATCACGACCATCGATACGTGGCTTACCAGACAGGATGTTGTCACGAACGGTACGGTATTTAAGGTCTTCGAACAGCTCATTTACTTCTTCTGCAATGCCAGTTTCGTCATTTTCAGGAACGAACTGTGCAACTGCTTCTGCATAAAGCGCGTCAAGTGCCGCATAACGGTCTTGCTTAACTGCAATCGTGTAAGCTTCAGAGATTTTCGCTTCGAATGCTTCTTTCAATTTACCAAGAAGTTCTTCGTTTTTAACTGGAGCAACCCAAGTTGATTCAACCGCGCCTGCAGCTGCAGCAAATTCTTTGATCGCCTGGATCGCAATTTGCATTTCGTCATGACCGAACAATACAGCGCCCAGCATTTGGTCTTCTGAAAGTTCTTTCGCTTCAGATTCAACCATCAATACTGCAGTTTCAGTACCAGCAACAACAAGATCAAGATCAGACTCTTTAAGTTGTTCAAGGTTTGGGTTCAGGATGTATTCACCGTTGATTAAACCAACGCGCGCGCCACCAATCGGACCACGGAAAGGTGTACCAGCAATAGACAATGCAGCTGAAGTACCCAACATTGCAGCAATGTCAGCATCCATTGTCTTATCAGAAGAAATAACAGTGGCTGTTACTTGAATTTCGTTGAAGTAACCTTCTGGGAACAACGGACGAATTGGACGGTCAATCAGACGTGAAATCAAAGTTTCAGCTTCAGACTGACGGCCTTCACGCTTGCCATAACCACCCGGGATACGACCAGCAGCATATTGCTTTTCTTGATAGTTTACAGTCAATGGGAAGAAGTCTTGACCTGCTTTTGCTTTAGGCTGTGCCACAACAGCGACAAGTACTTGTACGCCGCCCATGGTGATCACAACAGTGTTTGCCTGACGGGCAACACGACCTGTTTCCAAGATAACGTTGTGCTGACCGAATTGGAATTCTTTACGAATAATATTAAACATTGACATGTTTTATTTTTTCCTAGTTCTTGTGAACAATTATTCTAGTGGAGACCCCTAAGGTTTGGCATTCATGACCATATGGACGAGTAAATGACAAAGCTTAGAAGCCGACCTCACCAGATTAAATACTATTTTTAAACACAAAGAAGGAGCGAAACATTCGCCCCTTCCACTGGCTCAGCGCAAAGCTAAGCCGACTTTAGTTTTCAGTAATACAGCACAAAGCATGCAATACACCCGAAAATAAAGTTTAAATCGAATTAACGACGTAAACCTAAAGCACCGATCAATGCTACATAACGACCGTGGTCTTTACCGTTAAGGTAGTCAAGTAGTTTACGACGTTGGTTAACCATACGGATTAGACCGCGACGGCTATGGTGGTCGTGTTTGTGCTCTTTGAAGTGACCTTGTAAGTCATTGATTTGAGCAGTTAAAAGAGCTACTTGAACTTCTGGTGAACCAGTGTCGTTTTCAGCGCGAGCGAATTTAGCCATGATCTCTGCGCGATCTGCGTTAGTTAAAGCCATTCGATTTCTCCGAGATGCTTGTATATTTTGATAAAAATCAAAGTGATGAGAATTCAAAACCTTGACTGCCGTGCATCACTACAGCAAGTTGCATATTTTAAGGGAAAACGCATCAAATTGCAAAAATAGATCCAGATTTTTGCATGGTTTTGGTTGCTCATTGATACAGCTCAGATCCGATGACTCTTGTTCCTTAAAGATTCAGGTTTTGCATTATTTTAATGAAATAAATCCAGAATAAATTAAATATAGAAACTCCTTTGAAAAGCCCGCAAACCCTTTAGCTCGCTTGAATCTTCAGCTACTCCCCATAGAAAATGGATAAAAAAAAGCCCGAGTAAACTCGGGCTTTTTGGCGCTGTAGTTCTTTCTCTTATCATTATTATTTATTTTATTATTATGGCGTTTTACGCTTATTATTATTTTCAAACATCCTGTTGAAAAATCATCTTCCTTGTGTGGTAGATTTTGCCATATTCCCACCAGACAACTAGAGGTATTTGCCTCATTTTGCTGTAAGCCATTTCGTACATCACAGGGTGAAAATTTGCATAATGTTACACAGCTCTCGTTTTATTTAACGCTATTTACTTAAGTTTACTGGCTAGGGCTGAAAATTTTTGCTAAGAAATTAGGATAAAAATCCAGCAAGCTTCCTATAAAAAAATCAGGATATAAAAAAGCCTTGTAGTCTCTCCCAAAACTACAAGGCTTAGCGGCTGTAAGTTTCCTCTTTCACTTACTTCACTGTAAGTTCGCTGTCTACCGACATTATTATTATCATTATGCGATTATGCTCAACTTTCCGTGTTGAGTTATTTTGTAGAACCAATCTTCTCAAAAACCGAGCAAAAGCTCTATGCGTCAATTTCCTGAATCCTTGTAAGCTTTTACCTACAAGATTTGATTATTTTTGCCAATTAAATTACTAGATTGTTCAATGATTTTTTGGCTCAAACCACTTTTCCGGGTAGTTTTAACACAAAGTGCTTGTGTAAAAGCATCATAATCTACCAATAAACTGACCACTTTTTTGGCTCGAGTAATTGCAGTATAAATCAACTCTTTGCTCAATAAATTTTTTGCATATTGATCCAGCACCACTGCCGTATGGGAAAATTCTGAACCTTGAGATTTATGAATGGTCAGCGCAAAAGCGGTTTCAATACTTTTAGGTAAACGGGTGGCTAATACCCATTTTTCCAGACTCGGGAAATACACTTCAAACTGACGTTGACCAGATTGCTCACGTAAAAAACAGATACCAATATCACCATTGGACAGGCCCAACTGATAGTCGTTATAGCTCATCATGACGGGTCGTCCGACATACCAGTCGCCCTGTTTCAACTGACCTTGGGCTGCTAAAAAACGTTGTTCAATCTGTAGATTGATCTTGAGCAGCCCCAGATCACCAGAACGGATTGCCGTTAAAATACGGTAATCATCAAAAGTTTTGACCACCTGTTGCACATAGTGTTCAAAATCAGCTGAGTTTCGTTCTGTTTTTATGGCCTGTACATAAGCCTGATAACCATACATCAGCTGGTCATAATACTGATTCAAATTATGCGCGGTCTGTTCGGCACCAGCGAGCAGGTATTGTAACTGCAACTGGTCGATCTTCACCTGATCCAAATCGATCGCCTGTAACTCACTGGCTGCCACGATTTGCTGCTCAAATTTTTGCAAGACGTGAGAAGGCTCATGATTCTGCTGGATAAACTCCGCTATTGCGCCAATCTTGGCCCCTGGCGCAAAACGTCGCGTGGTGATTAAATTGACCCGGTTATCTTCCAGAGTCGCTACTTGCTGTAAATCTGCCAATACCGTTCCCACATCCACAGAGGCCAGCTGATCTGCATCACCGAGTAAAATCAGCCGTGCATGAGACGGTACGGAGCCCAGTAACATCTGTGACAGGTTTAAATCCAGCATCGAGGCTTCGTCGACCACGATCACATCATAAGGCAGAGGCTGCTTGGCATGAAAGCGTGGCTGTCCGCGAGTGCCCAGACCCAATAAGCGATGCAGGGTGACCGGTTGTAACTGTTTTAATTGTTCTAGCTCAAACTGTTGTAACGCTTCACTGTGCAAGGCTTTTTGCAGTGCTTCTTTCATGCGCTGTGCGGCCTTTCCGGTAGGTGCTGCCATGGCAATCCGGATATTTGGCAAGGCTTCATGCAGGACCGCAATCATATGCGCCAAGGTATAGGTTTTACCGGTACCCGGACCGCCGCTAATAATATTCAGCGCCTGCCGCGCAACCATTTCCAGTGCCAATTTTTGCTGTGGATCTGACAATAAATTGCGATCACGTTCGGATAAATCAATAGCGGCAACCGGTTGGGCTTTAATCCGAGCAATATGTGAGGCTACTGCCTGTTCCAGTTGCCAATAGCGGTACAGATATAAATGCTGATCTGCACAAATAAATGGTGCAATTCCTGTACTTTGCTGACGGCGATCTAGAACCAGATTATGTAATAAGGCAACCTGCTGAGGCTCAACCTCGATACAGCTATCCCCTGCCTGTATCGCCTCAAGCAGTTGCTGAATCAAGAATTTTGCTGCCGGATCAAATGTAGCCGTACTAAACGGCGGCTGACACAAATAATCAATCCAGGCCATTAAATTGGAGTCTTGCTGCGACACGTGATTCTGCTCATTTTCCACACAGTTATCCTCAAAGTTATCCACAGGATAATTTTCTGTTTAATCTCTATATATATTATAAAACTGCAAAATCATGCTGATTTTTCCTGCTCAAAATAGCCCAGTATTTGATCCAGTTTTTCTATGAATTCCAGGCTCGGTTGCCAATGATAAGCCCCTTGCTGGACCTGTCCATTCATCCCGCGCAAATACAAATAGGTTGCGCCGCCCAGATGCTGTGTGATCGAATAACCCTGCATATTGGCACTCAGATAACGATGCAGCGCCACCAGATACAAAGCGGCCTGCAACCAGTAACTGGACTGGCTCATATTCTGCTGAATCGCCTCAGCACTATAGTGCTGCTGATCAGGGCCGAGGAAGTTACTTTTATAATCGGCAATATGGTAGCGCTGGCCATCGAAATACACCAGATCGATGGAACCGGTCAGATATCGCGCCGATTTGGCCTCATTAAAATCGCTCATGACTATGTCATGTCCGAGAAAAAGCTGATGGATTTGCCGAATCTGCAAAGGGGCATCGGTCAAGGACAGATAAAAAGGAAATTCTGACAGATACTGTTTAGCCTCCAGCTGCGCCAAAGCAAAATCTACCTGAATCGGAGTGGCCAGAATGTCATGTACCCAGTCATGCATCAGGTTCAGCAAAATATCTTCTGTAATCTCGTCCAGCAAGCCATCAAAAGCAGTCTGGAAAATACTGTCCACATTCAGCGATTCAGTGCTTGCAGAGCGTGTGAGCTGGGCCACTTCCTGTTCAAAAAACTGGATAAAGGAGTCATCCTCCAGCCCATCGAAATACACCTGAAACTGACCTAAAAATTCTAGCAGACCCGAACGATCGAGCTGTTGTGCCGAGTGAAACAGCTGCTGCCATTGCTGGCGATAAGCTTTGCTTTGGTCATGCAGGCGAATTCCGGTCAATAACTTATAGTTCAGGCTGGACAATACGCGCTGCATACTATGACGCAATTCCTCGGCTTTGAAATCTGCCTGAGCTGTGGCCTGAAACAGGGTTCGCAGATTCACCACAGCGGCCTGATAATGCAGGGAAAAGGCCTGTTCCAGTACACTACGTATATGAAAAGCCTGTTCAAATTTTTCTTTCAGTTCCTGCCAGATTTGCGGTGCGGTATTTTTAAAACGGCGCCGGATTTCCAGATTCCAGTAACTGCTGTCCTGAAAATCGATATGTTCAAAAATGCTGTGCAAGAAAGTTCCGGCCACTGTACCTTTAGGAAAATTCAGCCTAATCCAGTCTAAGGGCACGGCTGCTGGCTGTTCTTCCAGACCGGTAAAATGAATTTCATCGGCAGCACTGTCGGGCTGTTCATAAGCCGTGACCAGATCGTCCTGCAAGATATGTCCATGTAGCTGATGCTGTGACAAAGCCGTAAAACTGGTTTTGGTTCGCGGATAAAACTGCCGCTCTGGCAAAGGTTGCGCCCGCATGTCGACCTGATGATGGCTCGACTGCTCGACCAGACGCGGTGGTTCCTGAGATAGAGGCTGCTCGACCAGACTTAGAGCATGTTCGAAGATGGTATTTCCCTGACCACGCCAGAAGGCCAGCCCGGAATCGGACTGTGCGTTCTGATCCTGCAGCATGGCATATACCCGGTGACTGGCACGGGTCAGCGCCACATACCAGAGCCGGTGGTTTTCGGCAGCATTACGCGCTGCATTCTGCAGAATCGCCTGCTCATGTAAATTCTTATGATTGACTGCAATCACCCGGGATTGTTCCAGGATGTTGTCCTGTTCAGGCGCAGACAGGGAAAAATTCAGATTGCCTTTATTCACATCAAAAGCAGCATCTGCTCCCAATAAAAACACCACTTTAAATTCCAGCCCTTTGGAGGCATGAATGGTCATCAGCTGCACCCCATGATCCCCAGACAGCTTGCGTTCTTTTTCGCTGTCCTTGCCTGAAGGTGACTGAAGCTGGCGCAAATACCAGTGATAGAGTTTTTGCGCCCCCTGATAATATTCACTCTGCTGGCTCAGCATCTCGGTCAGATGGCGCAGATTGACCACCACCCGCTCATTGTCCAGACTTTGACTGGCCACCAGATTGGTCCAGACCTGAAACAGGTTCAGTGCATAATTCCAGGCGGTCAAAAAGCCTTTCTCAAACCACATTTCCCGAATTATATCCAGATCCGCAATATAGCGACTGAGGCCTTCACTCTGGCTTTGCAAATCAATCAGTTTTTTCAGATTGAAGCCCAGCAGACGGGTTAGTAAAGCCCGCTTGACCTTGGCCTCATTGAAAGGATCCATAATCGCCGTCAATACGGCCGCGACATCCTGAGCGATGGGACTGGCAAACACGCTCTGTTTGGATTCTTTATAGGAGGGAATGCCCATACGCTGCAGACGCTGCTTCACCTGTTCCAGAGCAAAATGCCCAAATCCCAACACGGCAATATCATCTGCGCTCAGGCTTTGCTGATGCTCTTGCTGCTGAAAGTACAGTTGCTGCTGGGCAGACTGATTCAGCAATGCACGGATTTTCCAGGCCACCTGGTCTGCCTCTAGGTCCGATTCACCTAGCTGAATCCATCGTAAAGGCTGCGGGTTGATCCTGCCCATATCGACCAGATCTGGATGCGGGCGACTACCGGCCTGAATCAAGGTGTACTGCACCTGTTCACCAAAATCCATTTGCCGCTGGAACAGCGCATCAACCACTTCTACGAGTGGTTTGACTGACCGATGGTTCTGCATCAGGGTATATTCGCGGCCCTGCTTGTGGCGTACGTCAGCGTGTGCCTTGTTATAAGTCAGCATGTCGCCGCCGCGGAAACCGTAAATTGCCTGTTTCGGATCACCGACCATAATCATGCAACCGGACTGCACCCGGTTGGCATCACGCCAGATCTTGGCCAGCAGATCATCCTGATCCTGATTGGTGTCCTGAAATTCATCGACCAGAATCAGCGGATAACGTGCCTGTACAAACTGGGCAAAACGCTGTCCCTGCTGGCCTTGCAATGCTTCCGCCAATGTACGGATTTGCTGGGAAAAAGTGGTTTCACCCTGCTGCTGCAAGGTTTGTGGCAAACGGGTCTGCACACTTTGAATAATATGAAATTCCAGATAGGTCGTAAGCTGTTGCAGCTGCTCATCCAGATACTGTTTGACCTCACACAGCGCATCAATTGCCACGATCAGACTATGTTGCAAAATCAGCTGCTGCTCTGCATCCGGACAGCTTTTGTTAAAGACCTGAGTGGTCGGCTGGAAATCGGTTTTCTTGCGGCGCAAATGGCACAGATTCAGTAAAATCGGCTGCAATTCAGCATCAAAGAAACTCATTGTTCCTTGAGTTTTCAGGGCTGCGCTCCAGGTCATAAAGTTTTCACAAATTTCGGTTAACTTGGTCAAAAAACTCTTGTGAAAATACTTCGGACTTTCCTGACAATAACGCCGCATGACGGCAAGATCATGGTCCTGAATATTCACTAATTGACTGATGCAGGCTTCCAATTTGTTCAGGTCACATTCAGCCGGTTCGATCTTCCGAAAATGCTGCTTGCTGAAATTCAGGGCATCACGCACCAGCCCGGTATAATGCTCCACCGGTTTCAGCAGATTCTGGACATACAGATGATTGACCATATATTGTGGCTGTTGCTGAATCCAGTCACGCAGCACATCATGAATCAGCTGCTGGATATACAGATCCTGATCTTCGGTCAGTTCTGCACGTTCAATCTTGCCACTTTCAAATGCAAATTCACGTAACAGTTTCTGGCTAAAGCTGTCCAGGGTGCCGACAAACAGTTCGTCCAGCTGGTTCAGCACCAGACGTAAACGGCGACGGGCATAATCCAGCCGTGAACCATAATCTTTCAGCACCTGCTGAAATAAAGGATCGGTTTCATTCTGGATTTTTGCTGTGATTTCAACTGAATTGAGCTGCTGATGACGCTGGATATAAGCCAGCGTTTCCTCGACGCGAAGCCGTACCCGGTTTTTCAGTTCGGCCGTGGCCTTACGGGTAAATGTCGTCGCAATCACCTGATGCGGATAATACTGGTCCAGAAAAATCCGCACCATCAGGCTGGAGAGCGTATAGGTCTTGCCGGTTCCTGCAGAGGCTTCAATCCAGTGCAGGCCACGGAATTTCATGTCTTGAATCGGATTGGTGGAAATGGCTTTTTGCATCTGCTGCTTTAATAAAGTCATACGGCTATTTCACCCACTCCAGATGTTGATGAATCGGCGCATACAGGCCATGAGCAAAATCATGGCAGCAATTTTGCAAGGCCAGATCCGGATCCTGATCCTGCAAAATAAATTGCCAGTCTTGATGCAGCAGACTGGATTCATCCGAAGCCAAAGGTTTGGCACTCTCATAGCTGTTGTTCCATGCCTTTAGCAATTCCGGCATTTCCACAATAGTCATTTTGCCATGTTCATTCTCGGCCCACTGCCACTCTTTTTTCATCAGTAATTCTGCCGGCAAGACCAGCGGCTGCTGTTGACCAATTTCCCAGGCCGTTAACCAGAGCTTCAAATACTCATGTGCCTTGCTCGAACTCAAGCCAGAAAACTTCAGGGTTTTATTACTGAAAATGACAATGCGCTCCAGTTCTGGTGAGCGTGCATCGTCATTCAAGTAAGCCAGCCATAGCAGATACTCCAGCCAGATCTGGGCACGGCGTTTTTCCGAGGCCGAAGAGGATTGCATACTCAGCCAGTAGCTGCTGTGTGGAACCTGAGGCACGTTTATATGAATGATCAGTTCAGGACTGAACTGCAGGGATTGTTGGGTGACTGGCGTCAGTTCTTTGCCCAACTGTAGCAAACGTTCTTGCAATAACTGCTGTTCCTGCTGGCTGCCCAGCCAGGTGGCTTGCTGGGTTTTGCCCACCGGCAAACGGTCTAGCATCAGGTTTGGCTCAATCTCCTGCTCTTGTTGTAACAGGAAATCCCGCACCTGATACTGTTCCAGCTTGTTCAATAATAAGGGTTCCCGGGAACTCGGCAAATCGGCATAGCGAATCGTGGAAACCCCGACACTTTTCAGGAATAGACGTGCCGGGAAAATCATATCGCGGATCCATTCATCACCTTTGAGTACCCGGATTTCTTTTTGTTCTAGTGCCGGATAATGTGCATTAATCCAGCTGCTGCGTTTGCCTTCGGCGCTGCGGATATATTCTGCCACTGCAAACCACTGATCCTGATAACGTGGTGTCTGCATATCTGCGAATCCGGCTGGATCAAAAGGCTGCAAGGGATGTACATGATAAAGCTGCTGGATATGTTGAGCGACCGATAGACCATGAATATCCACCATCGGATCGACTTCGGCATCCGGCTGTTCAGACTGGCAGATCAGCGCGATATGCTGAACCAGTTCCTGCAAGGCAGTGGATGGATCACGAGCCTCACCATCCTCCAGATCAAAGCCATTATAGAACAGCCATAGATTTTCCTGTGCCAGCAGCAAGGCATCCAGAAAGGCGCCCTGCTCGTCATCCAGACGGGAACGGTCACCGAGTTGCGGCTTCAGGCTGCGCATCAGGTCAAACGGAACCTGTTGATTACGGCTCGGAAATTTACCGCTATCCAGATTCAGCATCACCACCAGTTTATAAGGCAATGGCCGGATCTGACCAATCTGGCTAAAAGTAATCTGTCCGGTCGGTTCGGCCTGATCCAGCTGCATCTCCAGGGTATTCTGAATTTCTTCCAGCACATAAGGCAGAGGCAGACTGAGTGCCACCAGTTCCTGACTGGCATGCGGATCATCCTGGTCATGATAATCGGCCAAGGTCAGCATCCGCATTTGCTTGTCGATAATCTCGGCAACGGTTTTGAGCGATTCCACGCCAGCATCACGGAACTCGTTCAGATCGGCGCGCAGATATTCCAGCCAGGTTTTGACTGGCGTGCGCTGTCCGGTTTCATGCAAAGTCAGCCAGTCACGGCGCTCTACCAGATCCTGATAAATCCGGATCAGGGTGGATATCAAGGGAAAATCACTGGTCAGAACCTTGGCATAACTCAAGGTGTCCTGAAACAGGGTATGTTCAGGAATCGCCAGACCCAACGCCAGACGGTCCAGGGCGAATTTAAAGCTAAACCGGTAATCCTCATCGCCTGCGCTGAGGCTTTGCTGTAAATGCTGCTGATCCAGTCCACGCTTGAAGCCAGCATCTGTCAGCAACTGCAACATCCGTTCTACCTGACTATAGTCCAGACCATAATACTGCTGGGTGGCATTCAGGCTGAGCCAGTCGGCAAAGTCCTCAATACTGAAACGGCGACGTACCCACTGAATCCGGCCCAGTACCGCGCGCCAGGCATTACTGACATCCAAACGCGATACTCCGGCAATCTGGATCGGTAAATACAGGTTATCTTTCTGCAGGCGTTTGCTACCAGTCTCGCGCTCACGCGGTGGCGGGGCAAAGACACTGCGAATTGCCGGTTCGAGTTCTTTCAGACTTGGCGTCAGCACCAGAATATCACTAGGCTGACGCGGCACGTCATTCGTATCTTGAGCCAGCCAGTGAATCAGCTGTTCTTTAAGGACTTCCAGCTGACGTAATGAAGAATGACAGACATGAATCTGTACCGAATCATCGTCAGGGCTTAAAGCATATTGATGCTGTTCAGGCTCGAGTAAATACAGAATATCTGACTGGATTTTGGCCAGCAGTTTATTTTGATATTCATCGACAAAGACATCGGCCCAGAGACCCTCTTCCCCCGAAGACAGTTTAGAGAGTAGAGAAAAATGATCCCGTGCCTGCTTGCCGAATCGGGTCAGAAGCGGATGCCGCGATTCCCGGTCTTCGGCATTAAAGTTCAGCTGCTTGATCCTGAAGTCTTTTATTTCCGCATCATTCGGTTTACGTTGACGGGTCTTTTCAAAACGCTGAATAAAGCGCTCTTCCCGCTGCAAATCAAACCTGGCTTTCCAGTCCGGATCGACACTGTCGGCCCAGTATTCCTGCGAGGGGTTGAAGTGAAAAATATAGATATCAATGTATTGCCCCAGACGGCGTAAAAAATCCAGCTGGCTGGGTGGCAGTTCTAGCAGGCTAAATACCACAATCTGGGCCGGTAGTCGTTTTAGAGCCTGGGCGCGGGTTTCTGCATTCTCCAGCCGCTCCCAATACAGGCGTTCAATCTCCAAGATTTTGGCATAGTCATCCTGAAATACATGCTGCCACAACCAGCGTTGCCAGGCTTCCAGTTCACGCGCCTGAATCTTGACAAAATCCGCCACCTGCATCTCATGGCCATTTTCATCTTTGGGGCTATAGATCATTTGCTCGATATCGAGCGCAATATCCTGCCCCCAGGACTCTAACCAGTTACTCGGACAACTACAGTTGTTTGGAGGACAGTTACGCGCGCAATAACCGCGATAATCCATATAATGGCTAAACAAACGCGACACCTGCTCGGCTACCCAGTACAGCATGCTCTGTTTTTTCAGCTGCTTCTCTGTACCCTGCTCCAGCCGGTCAGCACTGTCATAAATCCGCTTCACAATAGAATACAGCGGATGATCGACGTCTAAAGGAATCTGTTCAGGCAGAATACATTTACGCAATGCCTGAAACACGCGCCATTTGATGATAATGCGCGGAATATTGGCTTCACGGACCTGCTCCACTTCTTTAGGCGCATTCAATACCCATTGATAAGAAGTCCATTGAAAGGCGCGAATCCGGTGATGAAACTGGGTATTGGCGCTAATGCCTTTTTTCTCGGCAATTTTCTGGGTCAGCCAAGTTTCTACTGCCGGAGATGGCACAATAAAGTGCCGGGTTTGTAACACCTCAAATGGATTTCGGGCAGTCTGGTTGACAATACGCAGCATACTATCCAAAAGCACATCAATACGTTGACTCTGAATAACATGGATGGCCATTGTTTCCCCTGAACTGCTGAATGTGGTTTTTACTACAAAACGATAAAGATTATTTACTATACATCCCGAGCGCTCTATGACACTTTAAAACCACACTTCAGTCGAAAAATTTCTTTGAAAAAAGCATCTTAAAGATGCTTGAATAGAAAAAAACAACATAGAGCTTAGGTAGTGCCCATGAAATTAGATAAAATTCCTGAACGTCTCGATCCGAGCCTAGATTTAGAACAAATCCGCGACGAATGCCTGGAACTCACCAAAAAACGCGCCTACTATTCTGCCGGTGCTGCCGTGATTCCGGTGCCTTTTATGGACGTGGTCATTGATGTCGGTATCTTGTCGCAATTGATTCCCGAGATCAATGCCCGCTTCGGTCTGTCCCCTGAGCAGATCAGTGTCTACGATCCGAAAACCCGTCAGATTCACTGGCAGGAGCTGCGTAAACGCGGCGTAGAATTTTCTGGTCTGGTGGTCGCACGTACGGCAGTTAAAAAATCTTTGAACAATGTTGCAGCGAAAGTGATCACAAAGCAAGTCACAAAATTCATTCCGCTGGGCGGCCAACTGGTGGCGGCAAGTCTGGGCTATTTTGTCATGAAAAAGATTGCTGAAGCACATGTAGAGGAATGCTACCGTGCAGCTAAAAATATCCAGCAAAAACAGGTGGCGCAAGGTTAAAATCCGGGTGAGCTGAATTTTGCAGCCCTCTAGACACTCTTACTTCAGGCAGATTATTCTGCCTGAAGCTGTTTTAAAATAGCCTTTAATACTTCGACCCGTGCGGTATGTTTATCATCAGACGCGATAATGTGCCAAGGCGCTTCCTCAGTCGAAGTATGTTCAAACATATCGGCTGCCGCTTTCAGATAATCGTCCCAGCGCTCCCGGTTACGCCAGTCTTCTTCAGTAATTTTAAAACGCTTATGCGGTGTATCTTCACGCGCCTTGAACCGTGCTGCCTGTTCCTCTTTAGAAATGGCCAGCCAGATTTTCACAATCACCGTTTGATGCTTGACCAGGCTCTGTTCAAAACGGTTAATTTCCGCATAAGCTCGCTGCCATTCTACCGGACTAGAAAACCCTTCTACCCGTTCTACCAATACCCGACCATACCAGGAACGGTCAAAAATGCAGATATCATCATCGGTTTGCAGCTTGGTCCAGAAGCGCCATAAATAGGGACGGCTCAGCTCAAATCTTTCTGGTGCAGCAATGGTATGAATTTCATATTCACGTGGATCCAGTTTTTTGACAATTCGCTTGATCGCGCCGCCCTTGCCGGCAGCATCCATGCCTTCGAACAGAATCACCACATTACGCGAATCGGAACGCATGGCTTTGGCGACCTTCGCGGTTAATTTTTTTAGTTCCGGTTTGTAATCTTCTGGCTGGGCTTGAGTCTTGGAAGGATGTTTTAACTGCTCGGGAATCTTGGCCTGCTTCCATCTTCCCTTGGCTCTGGCGGGATGATCCGGACAATGTTTCAAGGCACTCAGGATATACTGGGCAAATTGCTGGTCGCGCTGCTGCTCATCTTCGCCATCAATAATGAACCAGTCCTCGGTAAAGCGCTGACGCAGGCGCTGCAAGGTGTCATATTCTTTGCGATTGCGCCAGTCCAGACCATGCAGTTGATGCCAGTGAGTTTCACTCGGATCCATGGCATCCAGACGTTTTTGCAAGACTTTCCAGGACAGGTCAAACCAGACCTTGATCACATCGACATGGTTATTTTTCAGGTCCTGTTCGAAGGCCTGCATCTCTTGCAGATATTCATCAAACTGTGCATCACTCAGCGGGCTTTCAGCTTGCATGGCACTGCCGAGCAGATCGCTATACCAGTTACCAAACAGCACCATGATCTGGCCTTCGGCAGGAATAAAACGTGCATAAGGTTGCCACAAGGTCTGCTTCGGGCCGGCTAGCTGAGGCTTATCGGCTTTCACACGCAAATAGCGCGGATCGACCCATTCACGTAACTGTTTAACCGCTTCACCCTTGCCGGCCAGTTCAATGCCATTCACCAGAATCACCAGACTTTTGGCATTTTTCTGGCCCCGGGTCTTTTTTAAATTATATTGGGCATCAATCAGCTCGACAGACAGCTGATCTTCATCCATTAACTGAAATTGTGGTTGTTCCATACGCATCTTCAACCCTGATCTTTTATTCTGTTTGCAGTATAGCGAGGAGTTTCAGCGCAAAAATAGCTCTGGCAACGTTTTTCACACGATTAAATTGGCTATTTAAACAACAGATTGACATACAAATGCCCGATCTCTGTTCAATTTGTCATAGCAGGATTGTCCGGCAGCCTCTAAGATTCTTGCATCCTCCAATGATAATTGAAGCCTCATGTCCAAACTTGCCGTACTCGATGATCTGTTAGCGCATTATTATCAATTGGCTTATCACACCCGGCCTGACATTTTAAGCCGTTTACAGGATGTGCAGGCCTGGCAGAAAGTCCGCATGCAGCGCACTCATCGCGCCCATTTTGCTGAAAAACAAAACCTGTTGATGTCCGAATATTTCCTGAACCGTCTCTACGGCGGTGCTGAATTTGATGCGCTGGCAGAACAGATTGCCCGGCTGATGAAATATGCGCATAAAGCAGAAAAAGTTATTCCGGAAAATGCCATTAAAACCGGCACCTCAGGGGTAGAGCTGGCTATTCTGGCGGTACAACTGGATGAACAGGTCGCGATTCAGTTATTACAGGATTATCATCCACATGAACCGCTGACTGACGAGATGATGCGCCTGACCTATTTGAAGCTGGATCAGGGTGAAGCACGCTTGAAACAGCTGGCTCTACTGGATCAGCTCGGCATGAGTCTGGATAAATACATGCGTTCATTTGTGGTCTATACCGCCTTTAAAATGTGTAAGGGCGCGGCGAATAAATATAACTTTCAGGTAATGTATGAATTTATGCAGGATGGTTTTCTGGCCATGAAGCCACTCAAATCGGCAGAAAAATTTGTACGCACGTTCACTGCTACCGAACGCCAGATTATCGATAAAGTACATTCTGGCGATCCGCTACCATTTCAGTAAATACCCGATGAGTATTTCTGCCAAGCATGAATTTTTCTGTATATTATTCATAACAATTGCATCATGATTGCTGAATAAGCCTTTAGAATCTGTCATGATGCAGACAATGCAAGATTAACCCGATTGATATGTTAGGAGTGACTCCAATGTCGAATGAAAATACAACGCCTACCCCTACCCCCGAGTCGGCACAACAGACAGACAAAGTGAGCCCATTCTTAACTGAACCCCTTCCACAAGGCACCCCGCAAGGTCAGCAACAATCTTTAGAACAACGTCTGACTGACACGCCTGTGACGGGTACTGTGCCTAAATACAATCTGCCACGCGGTGCCAATACAGGCAACGTCGGCTCAACCACGCACTTTGGCTATCAAACTGTCAACAGCGAAGAAAAAGCCCAGAAAGTCGCAGAAGTGTTCCACTCTGTAGCGAGCAAATATGACATCATGAATGACCTGATGTCTTTTGGTATTCATCGCCTGTGGAAACGTTTTGCGATCAATATGTCAGGTGTACGCCGTGGCCAGCATGTGCTGGATATCGCTGGCGGTACTGGCGACTTGGCTAAAGTCTTTAGCCGCGAAGTGGGCCCGACGGGTCATGTGGTACTGTCTGATATTAACGAATCCATGCTGAATGTCGGTCGTGACCGTCTGATCGATGCGGGTTGTACCAATGTCGATTTCGTTCTGGCCAATGCCGAAACCTTAGAGCCATTTGCAGACAACAGCTTTGATCTTTTAACAATTTCTTTCGGCCTGCGTAACGTCACCGATAAAGATGCTGCACTGGCTGCGATGTACCGCGTACTCAAGCCAGGTGGCCGTTTACTGGTTCTGGAATTCTCTAAACCGGTGTTTGAGCCATTCTCTAAGCTGTATGACCTTTATTCGTTCACAGCATTGCCAATCATGGGCAAAATCATTGCCAATGATGCAGAAAGCTATAAATACCTGGCTGAATCAATCCGTATGCATCCGGACCAGCGCACCCTGAAAGGCATGATGGAAAATGCCGGCTTCCAGAATTGTGACTATCACAACCTGACTGGCGGGATTGTTGCGGTTCACCGCGGTTTCAAACTTTAAGGTTCCTTGCCTATGTGGTCAATTCTGGCACTCGGTGCTATTGAACGCGTGATTCATCATGTGATTGATCTGGATGCCATTACCCGCATCCAGCTGAATGCCCTGTCCGGTAAAATGCTGCGGGTGGTAATCGCCTCGCCGCAGCTTTCGGTTGATGTGTTTTTTGATGAAGGTAAAGTTCGTCTGGAACCAACGGCAACCGGTCATACCGAAACACCTTCAGTCTTTGAACAACGTCCATTTGACGCAAGTTCCTTGACAGTCACCGAAGCGACCGTAACCTTGCAGGTCAGCAATGTGGTGGAATTACTCAAGCTGCTGCTTTCCGATGAAGTCGGCAATATTCCATTGCAAGGCGACTACAAGTTATTGCAGGAAATCCAGCGCATCATGCAACAGGCAGAATTAGATCTGGCGGCGCACTTAAGCCCCTGGATTGGCCCGACACTGGCGCATGAAATTGGTAAATTGCAACTGCTGCCCAAGCAGCTAAAACGCACCCTGCAAAGTCAATTATTTTTTGCCGAAGATGCCTTAAAAGAAGACAGCGGTCTGTTTGCCCCCCGCTGGCAAATGGATGACCTGAATCAGGACACCCGTATCCTGAATCAAAATTTAGATCGGGTTGAAGCAAAAATCCATCAGCTTCAGGCTCAAATTGATGCCTCCAACAATTCTACTCAAGACTAGGTACACAGCTTTATGATTCCGCATGTTTCACGTTTACTCGAACTTTGGCGCATCGCCGCGCACTATCGACTCGACACGTTGTTTCCTGCGGAAGAATTACCAGAAAAATCCCGGCATGTGCTGTCCCTCATCCGGATGCATCCGGCTGCCTGGTCCAGTCGTGAACGTAAAAATCCGCTCAAGCTGAAACTGGCTTTAGAAGAAATGGGGCCGTTGGCGATCAAGCTCGGTCAACTGCTCTCGACCCGCCGTGACCTGATTCCACCTGAAGTTTTACAGCAACTGGTGTTACTGCAAGACCGGGTCAAGCCATTTGATAATGACGTGGCCAAGATGCGCATTCAGGAATCCCTGAAAGCTGATGTAAATACCCTATTCGCGCGTTTCGATACCCAGCCACTGGCTGCAGCTTCGATTGCTCAGGTGCATACGGCTGCCCTGCATGATGGCCGTGAAGTGGTGGTTAAAGTCACCCGCCCGAATATTCGCCAGCAGATTTTGCAGGATTTTGAAATTCTGGAATGGCTCGGTCAATTTCTGGAAAAACGTCTGGAAGCTGCCCGCGCATTGCACCTGTCGGAAATCATTCAGGATTATCGACAGATCATTCTGAATGAACTGGACCTGACGCTGGAAGCAGACAATACCCGCCGCATGCGCCATCATTTTACCGGCTCGAGCATGATGTATGTGCCGGAAATTTACATGGACAGCAAAGACGTGCTGGTGGCCGAGCGTATTACCGGGGTACCAATTTCAGATATCGCGACCTTTGACCGGTTGGGCATGGATCGTGCCGATCTGGCGCGTAAAGGCCTGACTATCTTCTTTACTCAAGTGTTCCGCGATAATTTTTTCCATGCTGACATGCATCCGGGAAATGTCTTTGTAGAAACCATCAATCCAGCCAATCCGCGTTTTATTGCGCTGGACTGCGCGATTATGGGCGAGCTGTCCAAACACGACCAGATGACCGTAGCACGCATGCTACTGGCGGTCATGAACAGTGACTTTATGCAGCTGATTCAGGTGGTGCATCAGGCTGGCTGGATTCCACCGGGGACTGATCAGGATGCTTTGGCACGTGAAATGCGCCGCAGTGTGGGGCCGATGGTGTCCAAACCGATGCATGAATTGGACTTTGCCGGCATTCTGATTGAAGTGATGGATATCGCGCGTCGTTTCCATCTGGAAATTCCCCCTCAATTGATGCTACTGCTAAAAACTTTGGTGCATGTCGAAGGTTTGGGAACCGACCTGTATCCTGAACTGGATATCTGGAGTCTGGCCAAACCGATCCTAACGGACTGGATCAAGGCCCAGATGAATCCGCAAAAGAACCTGAAAGAACTGGGACAGAAAATTCCGGATCTGCTTTTAGGGGCACAGGATTTACCGACCCTGATGATCGACAGCTTAAACGGTTTAAAAAACCAGTCGGCCTGGCATGCCAAACAGCTCAATGAATTACAAAGCATGCGCCTGCAAATAGAACATCAACAGAAGCGTAGCTGGATGTTCGGCAGTGTCATGGCCATTCTGCTGGCGATTGCAATTATTTCACCGTGGTTTGTGTCGGTGATTCTGATTGTGCTAGCAAGTGTGCTTGCCGTCTGGCGGATTGCGAAATAACTAAATGAGCTTTTAAAAAACCTGACACTGTTCAGGTTTTTTATTTTCTGGACATCGCATGACTCCAAAGTCACCTTAGGACATATCTTGCCATTGGGTCTTTAGACCTATCGCTTAAAATAAGCACATATTTGGCTAGTATAGGTTCAACCATGGTACAGATTTTACAAAAACGTGCGCCTGCGCTGACGATTCGTGCCGGCCATCTGGCACGTGAGCTGATTCTGCAACAAGGTTTGCAACCCGAACAGGTCGATATTGTACCTGGTGCTGCAGGTGGCCCAAAAGGCATCGGGATCCAAGGACTGGATCAGGCGATTTTTGGTGAGTTTTTTCCACGTGCACCTCAGCGTAGAACTTTGGTGGGTTCTTCGATTGGCAGCTGGCGTTTTGCCAGTATGGCTGCACATGGAGTTCAACAGGGAACCGAACGTTTGGGTGAGCTGTATACCAACCTCTATTTTCATAAAAAAATGACCCGTCAGGATGTCAGCGAAGTTTGCCGTGGCATGCTGCTGGATCTGGTACAAGGCAAAGAAAACGATCTAGTCAATCATCCAGATTATCATCTCGCAGTCATTTCAATTAAAGCCCAACACATTTTCCAGAGTGACAAGGCATTGCCGTTGCTGGCTTCTGTGGCTGGAATTCTTGGAACGACCGCAGTCGCGCGCCGGCACAGCCGTTATTTCATGCAACGTGTGATCAGCCAGCCCAATATCGGTGAACAGTTTAAAATCGCTGAAGATGGATTTACCACGCATTATCATGCACTGACCGAACAGAGTGTGTTGTCTTGGCTGATGGCTTCAGCCTCTATTCCCGGGGTAATGGCAGCGGTGAACAATATTCCGGATGCACCGCAGGGTTATTATCGCGATGGTGGCCTGATTGATTATCACATTGACCTGCCCTTTCAGAGCAAAGGCATTGTGCTGTATCCACATTTTACCGATAGCATTACCCCCGGCTGGTTCGACAAGTTATTTAAACGTACCTCAAATCCAGAAAATCAGGCACGAACTTTGCTGCTTTCTCCATCGCAGCAATATCTGCAAAGTTTGCCTTTGGGTCGTTTGCCTGATCGTAAAGACTTTAACTTAAAAGGTTTGGATCAAACCCAACGGATTCAGCTGTGGAAGCAATGTATTGCGGAAAGTCAGCGTCTGGGCGATGAATTTCTGGAACTGGTCGAGAAGCAGAATTTTGCTGAGGTGATGCAAGCCTTGTAATTGGCAGCAGCTGCCCGATTATTTGTATAATTGCTTTAATTTTGTGAACTGTTGAGATTTATGCAGAAGTTTTTAGTTGTCCTGCAATACCTGTGTCTGGCCTTTGCCATTTATCTGATTTATAGCGTCAGCATGTCGCTGTATCGCCAGGATTTTGTCCTGATGGAACTGGTCGCTGATATCGGTACGATTCTGATCTGTATCGACCTGGCGGTGTTTTTATTTACCAGTAAAGGCAAGCCCGGCATTAGCATGGAAGAATATGCAAAAAGACTGGAACAGCCACCGTCTAAGCTGGTCTATGTGACACGAAAATTGGGGCATCTCGGTATTTTGCTGATTATCACCAGCTGGATTGTGCCGATGATTAACTCATAAATATCCAATAAAAAACCTCCCAATTGGGAGGTTTTTTTAAATTAAAGATATCTGAAAATTATTTAGAACCTTTAATCCCTGCTTGAAGTAATAGCGCACCCAAACCACCAATTTTTTGCTCTTGTGGTTTAGCCGCTTGAGGTTTCTTGCCCTGAGGACGCTCACCTTGCAGACGTGCTTGCTGTGGACGTTTACCTTGAGACTTACGTTCACCACGTAGCTCATTGTTCTCGCGACGTGGCTGACGTGGTGATTTCGCCGGCGCTTCAGAACCTTCAGGACGCATCGACAGATTCACGCGGTTACGTTCAGCATCCACATTCAAAACACGCACTTGTACGATTTGACCTGGTTTCACCACTTTATGTGGGTCAGCGACAAATTCATTGGCAAGTTCAGAAATATGTACCAAACCGTCTTGATGCACACCCACATCGACAAATGCACCGAAGTTAGTCACGTTAGTGACTACACCTTCCAGCTGCATGCCTTCAGACAATTGCGCAACTTCAGTAATGTCATCACGGAATTTAGCAGTGCGGAACTCTGGACGCGGGTCACGGCCCGGTTTTTCCAGTTCAGCCAATACGTCTTGAATCGTCGGTAGACCGAATTTCTCGTCTGCAAATTCTTCAGCATTCACTTGGCGAATGATTTCTGTATTGCCAATGATGTCTTTTACAGTCGTTGCTTTCGCTTCAACAATTTTACTCACCAAAGCATATGACTCAGGGTGAACCGCAGAAGCATCTAGTGGTTCTGTACCATCTTGAATACGCAAGAAGCCCGCAGCCTGCTCAAAAGTACGCTCGCCTAAACGTGGCACTTTCTTCAAAGACTGACGATTGTCAAAACGACCATTTTCCTTACGGAATTCCACAATTTGCTGTGCGATCGATTTGTTCAGACCCGCGATATAACCCAGAATTGCTGCTGATGCAGTGTTTACATCCACACCCACCGAGTTCACACAGTCTTCGACGACCGCTTCAAGGGTTTTCGCCAGACCGGTCTGGTTCACGTCATGTTGATACTGACCCACACCAATTGATTTCGGATCGATTTTCACCAGTTCCGCCAATGGATCTTGTAAACGGCGTGCAATCGATACCGCACCACGAATAGACACGTCCAGCTCTGGAAGTTCCTGTGAAGCCAGTTCAGATGCTGAATATACAGATGCACCTGCTTCAGACACAGACACACGTGTCATTTTCAGATCACTGTTCGCAGCCATCATTTCAGCAACTAAAGCTTCAGTTTCACGGCTTGCAGTACCATTACCAATCGCGATCAGGTCAACATTGAACTCGCGGCATAAACGCGCCAGCTCGGCCAGTGAACCTTCTTTATCGTCTTTTGGTGCAAATGGATAAATCGTACTATGTGCCAGTACATCACCAGACTCGTTCACCACCGCCAGTTTCACACCAGTACGGATACCTGGGTCCACGCCCAAAGTGGTACGTGCGCCTGCAGGTGCAGACAGCAGTAAATGACGCAGGTTTTCAGCAAAGACGTTCATCGCTTCTGTTTCAGCAGCCAGACGTTTTTCAGTCAGCAATGAATGTTCAATCGTTGGACGAACTTTACCGAGCCAGAACAATTTTGCAGTTTGCTTCAAGAAATCCTGACGAGCTTGTGGCTGAACAGTTTCAAGATTGTATTCAGTTTCAATACGCGCCAACGGGGCATCATCTTCGCCATCCACTTTCAGGCCTAAAACGTTTTCTTGACGGCCACGCAGCATCGCCAATAAACGGTGTGAAGGCACTTTATTCAAGTTTTCAGAGAAATCGAAATAATCACGGAATTTTTTACCGACTTCTTTTTTCTCATCACTGGCAACCAAACTTTTCAGCACGGCAGTTTTTGCAAATGTCGCTTTAAGTTCAGTGGTCAGCGCGATATTTTGCGCCCAGTCATCAATCAGGATGTGCTGGATCGCATCAAGCTGGCTTTCAGTATCTGGGTAATCTTCATGGCTAAAACCCACCAAAGCTTCAGCTGGATCAACGGCTTCATTAAAGATTTTTTCGGCAACCGGGCCTAGACCGGCTTCTTTGGCCTTGAATGATTTACTGGTACGTTTTGGACGGTACGGCGCGTAAATTTCTTCTAATGCATTTTTGGTTTCAGCGGCATTCACACGCGCCAATAAATCATCAGATAATTTATCTTGTTCTTTGAGTGATTCAATCACCTTTTCACGGCGCTCATACAAATCACGCAAGTATGATAAACGCGTATCGAGTTGACGTAGTTGCGTATCGTCTAAGCCTTGCGTTACTTCTTTACGGTAACGTGCAATAAAAGGAACACTGGCACCTTCATCAATAAGCTTGATGGCAGCCTCAACTTGATTTGGACGTACGGCAAGTTCTTTTGCCAACTGCTGAACTAAGTCAGTCATCGTGTTTGATCCCACAAGGATAAGTACTAAATGGCATGATTATAAAGACCGGGTCTATAAAATCCACCATTGTTTTTATTAATTTACCTCATCTTTATATTATGAAGTGCCACAGTTTTCAGCTTTTCCCGATAAAGTTTGTATGAACTTTGCTTTTTATCCAGCTTAAAATCGTATTTTTTGCTCATTTAGATGTATATATTTGGTATCTATGTCTTGATTTTAACTGCAATATTTGGTGCTTTAGAGCATAGTCAATTAATATCAATGAATCGTATACTCAAAGCCTATTTGATTTTTGTTTATGACGACAATAAAGAATAAAGGAGCATCTCATGAGTTTAGTTGTACCTGCTGAAAAAGCCGATGCCGTACATACCGAAACGGACCGGGTCGAACGGATCCTGGTGGTTGATGATGATGTTCGTCTGCGTACCTTATTACAGCGTTTTCTCGAAGATAAAGGCTTTGTGGTTAAAACTGCACATGATGCCACGCAGATGGATCGACTTTTACAGCGGGAACTGTTTTCTCTGATCGTGCTCGACTTTATGCTTCCGGTCGAAGATGGCTTGAGTATCTGTCGTCGTTTACGCCAATCCAATATCGATACGCCTATCATTATGCTCACCGCTCGTGGTAGCGACTCGGATCGTATTGCCGGTTTAGAAGCAGGTGCCGATGATTACTTGCCTAAACCGTTTAACCCGAATGAGCTGCTGGCACGTATTCGTGCGGTATTGCGCCGTCAGGTACGTGAAGTGCCGGGTGCACCAAGCCAACAGATGGAAGTGGTTTCTTTTGGCCCATGGTCGCTAGATCTCTCTACCCGCACTCTGACCCGTGAAGGCCAAGTGGTAACGCTCACTACTGGTGAGTTTGCGGTACTGAAAGCACTGGTTCAACATCCACGCGAACCATTAACCCGCGACAAGCTGATGAATCTGGCGCGTGGCCGTGAATGGGGTGCCATGGAACGTTCAATTGATGTTCAGGTGTCACGTTTACGCCGTCTGGTTGAAGAAAATCCTGCGCGTGCACGTTATATCCAGACCGTATGGGGTGTGGGTTATGTCTTTGTTCCAGATGGTGCTGAATAAAGGAAAAATTATAGGATAAAGATTACCCCAGTCTATTGTCCCTAAAAGCGATTCGCTGCTGTTTGAGTCTCCCTTCTTTAAAGGCTCGTATACAAATGCGCGAGTTCAGCGAATGGCAAAGTTTTTACTTGCGTAACAGTGTTACTCATTTTTTCAAAAAAAGTAACACAACAAGCTCCTTCCATCGAAGGTTCAAGCAGTAAGATTCCATTACAAATATTATTACTGCTCAATTTGGAAAATGCCTACAGGGAGCTGGTGTGAAACTCGACCCCATCGATCCACAAAAATTTACCGATTTTGTCAGCTACTCGGAAAAAAAGCGTACCCGCGGGGAACGCTTTCTCGACAAGATCAAACCGCGTTCTGCTGCCATGCGTACCACGGTACTGGTGGTTTTCGTGGTCTGTTTCAGCCTGTTCATGTCCTTATGGTTCTTTTGGCGTACCCTGTTTTTACCTGAAATCCAGCAACATGCGCGTTATCTGGCCATGGAACTGGAAATTCTCAACAATCCCGATCTGCGCCTGTATCACAAACAGCAGGAAGTCGACATTGACGATTGGTTAAGAAATCGGGTCGGCATTGAATACGTGACCAATCCAGCAGAATATCCCACTGTCCGTGAAAAGCTGATTGCAGAATTTTTTACCCGGCAGATCGAAACCAAACTGGCCAAAGAGTTACGTATCGAACAAGCCACAGTCTATTTCCAGTTTAAGCCGAGTCCACGTATCTGGATCCAGACCCCTGAAATGAATGGCCACTGGGTACAGGAACCTTTAAAGACTTATGCCAATTATAGCAATGAACTGATTTTGGGCTGGTTGCTTGGCACGCCGATTATTGTCGGCATCATTATTTTGACCTTGGTGCGTCAGCTCAACCGTCCTTTACGCCGTTTGCAGAATGCCGCCAACAGTTATAGCCGCATCGGCTCAGCACCCTATCTAGATACCAATCATGGTCCACTGGAAATCCGTCAGGTCAATCATGCCTTTAATCAGATGATTTATACGCTAGATCAGACCGAGCGGGAACGCCGAATTATGCTGGCCGGCATTTCACATGACTTGCGCACGCCCTTAACCCGGATCCGCCTCAGTGCCGAAATGATGCCAGATGAAGACTTTCTCAAAGAAGGCCTGATTTATGATGTCGAAGATATGGACGCGATTCTGGATCAGTTCATTTCCTATATGCGCGACGGTTCCGATGAAGAACCGCAGGACACCAATGTCAATGTACTGCTACAGGAACTGGTCAAGCAGTTTAAACCGCTAGATATCCGTTTCACCCCACAAGATATACCGACCATTCAGGCACGTAGCATGTCGCTAAAAAGACTGATTGGCAATCTGATCAACAACTCAAAACGCTATGGTTCAGAACCAATTGAGCTTTCTGCGCATGTTGAAGAAGATCAACTGTTGATTTGTGTCGCAGACCATGGCGAAGGCATTCCGGAAGATCAGATCGAAGCCTTGATGCAGCCTTTTGTTCGGGGCAATTCGGCAAGAACGGTACAAGGCAGCGGCTTGGGACTGGCCATTGTGAAACGGATTGTCGATATTCACCATGGTCAATTGCGTATCCATAATCGTCCTGAAGGTGGGCTTGAAGCTATCATTTCACTACCCGTGAATCAAGAGAACCCAGAGACACTTCCCCCAGCCACTACACTCGATAAAATTCGCCAAACTTTGACTGATCACTTTTAATAAGTGATCAGTAATTCAACAAATGACTTTTTAGTTTTTCTATACAATTCATTTTATAGTTCACGAATTCAATCATTTAAAAATCATCATTTTTTATTATGCCTACATTTAGCTAAGAAATTAGACCTTAGCCTAACACCTATGCACAATACATTTTTTGAGCGGTACAATCCGTATCATAGTTTAAGAATTAATGAGAGTTAAAATGTCTTTAGATCGTATCCGTTTAGCCTCCCTACACAACAAAGTCATCAGCCCTGAACAAGCGGCTGAATTCATCCAAGATGGCATGACTGTGGGTATGAGTGGCTTTACTCGCGCTGGTGAAGCGAAGGCGGTTCCTTTAGCTTTGGTTCAACAGGCAAAAGCAAATCCATTAAAGATCACGTTAATTACTGGTGCATCACTAGGGAACGATCTAGACAAACAACTGACTGAAGCTGGTGTATTGGCACGTCGTTTACCGTTCCAGGTAGACAATACTTTACGTAAAGCGATCAACAACGGCGAAGTGATGTTCATTGACCAGCACTTGTCTGAAACTGTTGAGCAAATGCGTAACCTGCAGTTGAAAAAACCAGACGTTGCGATCATCGAAGCCGTAGCAATTACTGAAGATGGCGGCATCATTCCAACAACATCTGTTGGTAACTCTGCAAGCTTTGCGATTTTTGCTGAAAAAGTGATTGTAGAAATCAATACGAATTTAAGCTCGGCATTTGAAGGCTTGCACGATATCTACATCCCGACCTATCGTCCAACGCGTCAAGCGATTCCATTGACTCAAGTTGATGAGCGTATTGGTACGCATGCGATCAATATCGATCCATCTAAAATTGTTGGTATCGTATTTAACAGCGAATTGCACGACTCTCCATCTACTGTAACCGCACCAGATGATGAGACTCAAAGCATTGCCAACCATTTGATCGCTTTCTTTGAAAAAGAAGTGGCTGAAGACCGTCTACCGAAAAACTTGGGACCTCTTCAAGCAGGAATCGGTTCAATTGCAAACGCCGTATTGACGGGTCTGAAAGATTCAAACTTCGAAGACTTGATCATGTACTCAGAAGTACTACAAGACTGTACGTTTGAATTGATCGATGCCGGTAAAATGAAGTTTGCTTCAGGTTCTTCTATTACGCTTTCTGCTAAGTACGGCGAGAAAGTATTTAACAACCTAGAACAATACAAAGACAAACTGGTATTACGTCCACAGGAAATTTCAAACCATCCTGAACTGGTACGTCGTTTAGGTATTATCGGCATCAACACTGCACTTGAGTTTGATATTTACGGTAACGTGAACTCAACTCACGTATGTGGTACCAAGATGATGAACGGTATTGGTGGTTCAGGTGACTTCGCACGTAATGCCCACTTGGCGATCTTCGTAACCAAATCAATCGCGAAAGGTGGCGACATCTCTTCTGTAGTGCCGTTTGCTTCACATATCGACCACGCAGAACATGATGTTGATATCCTAGTGACTGAACAAGGTCTTGCGGATCTTCGTGGTTTGGCTCCGCGTGAGCGTGCACGTGCAGTAATTGATAACTGTGCGCACCCAATGTACCGCGATGCGTTGAATGATTACTTTGACCGTGCATGTGCAAAAGGGGGCCATACGCCTCATCTTCTTCGTGAGGCGCTTTCTTGGCACTCAAACTTCGAAGAAAATGGTCACATGCTTGCTGTTGAAGCTGCAGTAAAAACTGCATAATCAACTGCATTCACAAAACGCCCTACGGGGCGTTTTTTTATGGCATTTTTATATTTTTTTTGAATAGTCAGAACCTGATTATATTAAGAAAGCCACCTGGCTATCGCCTGCTCTTTCTTCTTTTATTTATCCTGCCGATCTGCTGTAGAAATACACTTCTGATGCTCAGGGGCTTTAAATTCTGATTCTTCACCCTCATACTTGAACACAAGAGCAAAATTAGAGACATGACATGCGCGTAGATATCTGGTCAGATGTGGTTTGCCCCTTCTGCTATATTGGTAAAAAACGTTTAGAAGCTGCTGCACAAGAAGCAGGTATTGAGCTAGAAGTACATTGGCACAGTTTCCAGCTCGATCCTGAAGCACCGGTACGTCAGGAAGTCTCCAACTCTGAGCGTCTGGCGCAAAAATATGGCCGCACCGTGGCAGAAGTCGAAGAGATGCAGCGCAATATTGCTGAAATGGCCAAAGCCGAAGGTATTGAATTTAACTGGGAAGGTGCCAATTCAGGCAATACCTTTAATGCGCATCGCCTGATTCACCTGGCGCAAAGCAAAGGTCTGGGCAATGAAGCACAGGAAGCATTCTTCTATAGCTATATGACCCAAGGTCTGGCCATTGGTGAACGTGAAACGCTGGAAGATGTCGCAGCGCGTATCGGTCTGAATCCGGTCGAAGTCGATGACCTGTTGGATTCGGAAGAATATGCCGACTTTGTCAAATTCGATCAGGAAGTGGCACATGACCAGCTTAAGGTCACAGGCGTCCCTTTCTTTGTCTTTGATCAGCGCATTGCTTTGGCGGGTGCCCAGCCTAAAGAAGTTTTCCTGCAAGTATTTGAAAAAGCGCTCGATACATCAACCAACAGTCAGGCAGCACAGTGCTCACCAGAAACGTGTGACACGCCAGACCAAGCTAAATAAAACAACGTTCAATAAAAAAACCCCATTTTAAATGGGGTTTTTTTATTTGTTATTGAATGGCATTCGCTTAATCAACCAGAAAACTAATTTTTAAATTGACACGATATTCCGTGATTTTATTTTCTTTAATGACAACCTTCTGTTCATTGATCCAAGCACCTTGTACATTTTTGACCGTTTCTGTGACTTTTTGAATGCCCGTTTGAATCGCATCTTCAAAGCTTTTATTGCTGCTTGAATTGACTTCTACCACTTTTGCAATTGCCATAATAAAACTCTCAGGATGAAAATGAATGGAATTCCATCTTAGTCCATTCTTAGAAGATTGCAGCAGCCCGTAAACAAGCGATAGCAAAAACTTACATGGATTGAACAAAGCTCAAAATTCAATCTTAAATTAGTAGATTAAAAACACATCGCCGTTTGTTTTAGCACTCGATCAATTCCAGACTCTCATCGCTAAAATAAAGCATAAATTCCTGTAAAATCACAAAAATCAAACTAGAGTAAATATACTAATTTATTGTTTTATAGAGTAATTTATCTAAAATTTACCACCTGAATTTGCCGAATCTATCATTTTCTATTAAGTCTTATTTGCTATTATTTCACCCGAATTAAGTTTAAATATTCTCCTCTGTTCAAGTCATTGAACACTCTGATATTAAAGGTCATCCTATGAATGCTCTTAAATTTGCTTTCGCAGCAACCGTTATGGCTTTTTCTGTTCAAGCGTCTGCACAAATGGCGCAAGTGGTTCATCTGCCAGACTTTCCAGCGACTAAAGCACCTGCTGAAACAGTAAATGCAGATGCTGCAACTGTAGCAACTGAAAAAACAGCTTAATGTAAAGCTGTTTTTCATTAAAACAGGCTGATTGATTCAGCCTGTTTTTTTTGATCATATTGAACACATTCAGTGTGAAAGATGCACGACTCTAAAAAAATATCGACTATTTCTTACTCTCATTTTTTTCTATTGATTTTTATCACTTTTAATTAAAAAAATTGTTTATAAAACACTCAAAATAGATCACTATTTTATGTGATCTCTGCTTATAATTGCAGCAATATAAATAGATTAATGATAAGAAAATTCTTTATGCATGAACTTCAGGCATTGGTACAGGGTAAAATTCCGCCTCAGTCAGTTTCTATTGATTATTTAATTGAAATGGCAGAAAACTATACAGACTCAAATTCTGCTGAATACAGACTGGTCGAGCTGGCGGTTAACATTGTACTGGCACAAACCCTGGATAAAGCACTGAAACATCTCTAGAGATTAAAAAATGAATGCTTTAGAAAAAGCACACTTAATTAAAGAACTACATGAACTGGCACAGCAACTGGAGCATAAAGTCCTGCCTTTCTATGAAATTGCCCGTTCTAAAAAAAGGATACGCGATATTTTTAATCTGTGTGATGAGCCTATTTTCAAAACCCAGATTTCAGCATTTAAAGCCCGCACTCAGCCTGAACTTGTTGCTTACCAATTTTCTGCTGACACGTCTTATCATCTGAGCTTTCGTGGCTATTTCACCGAAATCTTGGCGCTGGAACAAGCATTGTCTGCCCATCCGGATTCAGGCTGGGCAGTTTTACATCATCCTGAACGTGGCTGGCAAATCTGGCTGATGCCCGCTCCCCAAGCTCCTGCCCTGCACAGCCAATGGGCTGAATTGCAACACTGCTATATCTGGCTGTTGCAACAACAGCAACGATTTTCTTGCCTGAAACAGGATCCACCCTTGATCGTTCCAGCCTTATCCTTACACGAAGCTGAAACCAGCTGCAATTCTATGGAAACAACCAAATATCATCGGGGACGGCCGCGCGCAAGAATTCATGCACTAGAATTAAATCGCTTAGATGAGTCAACCAATCAAATACTAACTGAACCCAAGGAACTAAATCCTCCACTAAAAGCTGAAACGACCATTCAGCAAGAACAGATCACAGCCTCCGAATTGATTCAATTCCCTGCACAGATTCAACTAGGCGAACTAAACGCCCATGTACACCCTTTAGGCTTAGAAGAAACCAATATCCAGCGACTCTGTGCTTTAGAACTGACTGAGAATATCGAGCATCCTGCCTATCTGGATATCGCACTGTATTATGCAGCAGAAGATAACTGGCAGGCACGTCAGGTTTATTTGGTTGAACAACTGAATCTGCAAGGCCAGTTTGTTAAATATCTGATGCTCTTAGGGGTACCGAGTCAGTTGCAGGCTCACTATTGTATTCAACATTGGCTGACCCATCATCAACGCCAGGCTGCTGCGATTAAATCACTGGCCTGGTCTGTTATAAGCAATAGTTTCATGCAACTCGAACTTTTTTCAACGGCTTACTCGCAGCAGGCTGAAACAGTCTGGACACAGCCAGATTACCATCCGTTTATACCCGCCCAGTTTATTCAGAAGCAGAAATTTATTTCGTTTAAAGAGGCTGCTGCTGATTTTTCTACTCCTGTACTCTTGCTACAGGAACATCAAAAAATCCGTGTGATTCATGGGGAAAAACGCATCTCTCTGGCAGAGGATGAGCTGGCCTATCCACACATCCTGCTGCAACGCGACAAACAGCTAAATTGGCAGAATATTCACAATATTATTTTAACAATGCCGCAACCGATTCAAGTGCTAGAACTTTATCGGGAAATTCAGGCTCAAATAGTTGAATAATTGCTGTTATTTTGTAGCTTTAACTTGCTTTTTAAGGCCGTTTTTTAGAAAACTACAGCTGAATATAAGAATACAAGAGCAACAAATATCTCATGCAAATAAACAGGATTACTCAAATTTTACTGCTCTCTCTGGGCTTAGGAATGAGTGGTAGCATGTCTTGGGCCAATTCAGTCACAGCTGCTTCTGCCAGTTCAACAAATACAGAGCCAAGCCGATCAGGCTTGCTGGATCAGATTCCACGTTTGATCGATGCAACACCGACGGTTCTGCCAGAGCAATCAAGTGTCGCCATCGTTCCATCCACGCTAGAGACAGAAAATTATTCATGGGCGGATCAAAAACAGAAAGGCATCCGCGAATGGGCCGATCGTACTGCACATAAAATTGATAACTGGTTTGGTGAAACCGATCCGGATCAGCCAGCTGCAGCCACATTACGGATCATTCTAGATAATCGCTGGGATGAATATGAAGGCTATGAGATTAAGCCCCGAATCCGCGGCAAGATCAAGCTTCCGACCTTGGAACAAAAGCTGAGTGTGGTTTTTGGTGATGACAGTCTGGACAATGAATTAGACAGCAATGTCGCCATTACCAATGAAAATCCTGCCACTTCCGGAGATAAGCGTCTGGATACTAAACGTGCCCGTGAAGATAACAGCTCTTTTGCCTTACGTTGGTCAGAATGGTCAGATCGCATTCCTTTCCAAACCGATCTGGATCTGGGCTTACGTTCTGGCGATGATATTTATCTGCGTGTCAAAGCCAGTAAGGATTGGACACTAGAAAATGACTACTCTTTTCATGCCGAACAGATTTATCGCTATGGCATTCAAAGTGAAAACTATTTACGGACCAACTTGGAACTAATCCACGCCCGTCCCAATCAGGCCTTTTTCTCCAATCAGCTCAGTCTGACTTATGCAGATGAACAAGACGACGATCTGACCTGGGACAACTACACCTTTAGGCAACATCAGTTTTTTCAGGACAACCGTTTTAGTTACGGCATTTATACCGGTGGTTATCTAAATGACAAGGATCTGCGTCTTAACCGCTGGGGTCCCTATGTGTCATGGAGACAACCTTTTTTACGTGAATGGTTTTTTGTCCAGACCGACCTGAACTACCTGAATGATCATCGCGAGGATCGTGACCACTATGTCGGGGCTTTGGTACGTTTAGAAGCATTGTTTTAAACTGAATGATGGTGGAAAATATAAAAGCCCATCATTCATGGGCTTTTTTCAATATTACTGAGGCAATCAGCGCAGCAAGTATTAGCCGGTTCTATTCAAGATAATACGATCGCTACGTTGCACATTTTTCAGTTTTGCTGCCCCTACTTTCATAGATTTATAAAAACTGATGCGATCTGTACGCACCACTTTTTCTGTAGCAGGTGCCGCCAAGCTTATCTGGCTCATCGACATCAAGTTACAACGCCAGTACTGATCATCAGCTTAGATTTCATAACATTCTCTCTTTGCTTTATAATCGTAATTAAAAATCTAAAATCAATTAATAATCTAAAGTACAGATTAATAGTTCGAAGGTATTTCTTTTATCCTCTCTATCGTTTTTCCAGATCATTTCTAGAATTGAAAAATGAAGCAGACATAAAAAATCCCTCCTAAGAGGGATTTTCTCATTCAATACATCAGCACTTAAGCAAGCAGCAAACTATTAATTCGCTTGACATATTCAGCAGGATTTTCTGGTAATCCACCTTCTGCAATCACCGCTTGGTCGAAGATCACATTGGCCAGATCATCAAACTGCGCCGAGCCATCCAATTTTTTCACCAACGGATGTTCTGGGTTAATTTCCAGAATCGGCTTGATATCCGGCACAGGCTGACCTGCATCTTTCAGCATACGAATCAGTTGTGGAGACAACTCACCTTCTCCAGTTACCAGACAAGCCGGAGAATCGACCAGACGCGTCGTCACCCGCACTTCTTTGGTTTTGTCTTTTAATGAATCCGTCAGCTTATCCACCACCGGTTTAAACTGGGCTGCGGCTTCTTCAAGGGCTTTCTTCTCTTCGGCATCCTGAAGGTCACCTAAGTCAACTGCACCCTTAGACACGTTTTGCAAAGGCGTACCATCGAACTCATTCACGAAGTTCATCGCCCATTCATCCACGCGTTCAGTCATCAACAGAACTTCAATGCCTTTTTTCTTGAACAGTTCCAGTTGCGGTGAATTTTTCGCAGCATTCAGACTATCTGCAGTCACATAATAAATGGCTTTCTGGCCATCTTTCATGCGTGCTTTATAGTCTGCCAATGACGTGCTGACTTCATCATTGGTCGAAGTCGCATAACGTAACAGTTTCAAGATACGTTCACGGTTACTGAAATCTTCGCCCAGACCTTCCTTCAATACTGAAGCAAATTCCTGATAGAAGGTCTTGAAGTTTGCCTGATCTTTTTCATCTTCAGACTTAGCCAGATTATCCAAAATGGTCAGGATACGGCGGGTATTGCCTTCACGGATGGTTTTTACATCTCGGCTTTCTTGCAGTAATTCACGACTCACGTTCAATGGCAGATCAGCACTGTCCACCACACCTTGCACAAAGCGCAGGTAGTTTGGAATCAGGTTATCTGCATCATCCATAATGAACACGCGTTTCACATACAGTTTGATACCAGCTTTGGATTCACGGGTGAAAATATCATGTGGCGCTTTGCTTGGAATATATAACAACTGGGTATATTCAGTGCTGCCCTCAACCCGGTTATGCGCCCAGGCCAATGGCGCTGCGAAATCATGGCTTAAGTTCTTGTAGAACTCGACATACTGCTCTTCAGTGATTTCAGACTTGTTACGAGTCCATAATGCGCTGGCCGAGTTAATGGCTTCCCACTCATCGGTTTTGACATACTGGCCACCTTTAGATGTTTCACCTTCAGCCGCTTCTTCTTCCTGCCAGACTTCTTTTTGCATCTGGATTGGCAGGCTAATGTGGTCTGAATATTTATTGATAATCTGCTTCACTTTATAGCTTTGCAGATAATCCAGCGCATCGTCACGCAAGTGCAGAATAATATCGGTACCACGACTTTCTTTAGTGATCTGTTCAACTTCGAACTCACCGGTTCCGCCACTGATCCAGCGTACGCCTTCAAAGACATCTGTACCGGCACGACGGGATTCTACCGTGATCTTGTCAGCGACAATAAAGCCGGAATAAAAACCGACACCAAACTGGCCAATCAACTGGGCATCGGCTTTTTGATCGCCGGTCAGTTTGGACATAAAGTCTTTGGTGCCTGATTTGGCAATAGTCCCTAAATTATCAATGGCTTCCTGTTCGCTTAAGCCAATCCCGTTGTCTGAAATGGTAATGGTTTTATTGTCTGCATCCAGACTGACACGAACGCGCAGATCAGGATCATTTTCATAAAATTCGGGATGGTTAATCCCTTCAAAACGTAATTTGTCACATGCATCTGAGGCATTCGAGATCAATTCGCGTAGGAAAATTTCAGGGTTTGAATAAAGCGAATGGGTCACGAGATGTAGTAACTGAGCCACTTCAGCCTGGAAACTATGTTTTTGTGCGCTAGACTCGCTCATTAATCACTCCTTTTATTTTAAATACAGGTCAATACTGTTGCCTATATGAATGGAGTGAGTTACTAAATTTTCAATAGCCAGTTGTATATTTTTTCTCAAGATATTTTATAAAGAATCGCTTGATCTAAAATGGCTTGGAGTTGTAAAGGCTTAGGTTTAAGTCTTAATAAGGCCCAAGCTTATAAATACGTTGAAATTGCAGGTCTATTTGCTGCTGGCGCATATTATAGACCTGACTTAAACAAGACACAGACTCCTGACAGCGGTCACGGAATTGTAGCCATTTCACCTGATCGCGCTGGATCACCGAGCGGGTTCCCATAGGCACCATACGGCGTAAAATATGATAGCTGGTACTCATCTTGACATCGGCATCATTGAGCAGACGATGTTCACAAATCGCTTTCTCTGTCACGGTTTCAGCTTTCTGACAATCAAAACTTGCCGCATAGGCAGACCCTGCCAGCAGGCTGAAGAAGATCACAATACCTTGGCTTAAAAACTTCATGCTGATCTTCCTTATTATTCAATTATTAAGTCGTATTCAATTAATATTTACTTTATTCGTTTTAATATAGTTGAACATTGCCGATCTGCTCAATTTCAATAAGTTATAAATCGTTGTTATTTTGAAAAAAAAGCCTCATTCAAGATGAGACTTTTTTGTTGAGCAAGGTTAGAATTTAGAACTTGTAGCTATAACCGATCGTGTAAACCCAAGGATCAATATTCAAGTCGAATTTAGTATTATCAGCATCATCTAAAGTCACTTCAGGACTCAAATCTGCATAGCGCACGTCAGCAAATACTCCCCAGTTTTTGGCATCGGCTGGCTGATAATTAAAGCCGACTTGACCTGCCAAACCAAACTCTTCTTTCACGTCTTTAGCCAGACCTTCTTCATCCCAAGCAATAAAAGCTGTGCCACCTACGCCAATATATGGTGTAAAGCGTGTTGCATTTTTAAAGTTATATTTAGCGGTAATTGTGGGTGGCAGATGTTTGATCTTAGCCACCTTACCTACACCTTGAAGAGAAATATCGTGATTAAATGGCGTGGCTAATAAAAGTTCTGCAGAGATATTGTCATTAAAGAAGTATTCGACCGAAGGCGTAAAACCATATTCTTGATCCGCTTCTACGACTAAACCTGGTGCAATTTCAGTGTCACTTGATGGTGCTAAAGAACTGGCACCAACTTTCACCTGCCATTGACCTGCCATCGCAGATGCAGAAAGACCCATTAATGCAATTAGAGCTACTTGCTTTAACATTTTAAAATACCCACAGGAAGAATAATTATTAAGAAAATAAATCTTAATTAATAATAAACACGAGGGAAAATAATATGCAATAAGGATTATAAAACTAATTTTTAATTATTATTTAACATACTGATTTAAAAAATAATTTATTTTAAATTGACTAAATTGGTTGGTTTTAAATACCCAGTATATTAATCAGATAATATGAATTTATTCAGACTAAAATAATCAGGTTTATATTAATTTTTATTTAAAAATATATTTTAAATACATCTTATTATTTATTTTAAATCCAGATAAATCTGCTCCAATAGATATCAGAGCAGATTGAAATTGACTTACAGAACCATGGCTGCAATCCAGCCAAAAATCATCAACGGAATATTGAAGTGAATGAAGGTTGGAATCACACTGTCCTTCATATGGTCATGCTGACCATCCATATTTAAACCCGAAGTTGGGCCCAAAGTTGAATCCGAAGCTGGAGAACCGGCATCCCCCAAAGCTGCTGCAGTCCCGATAATTGCAATAGTCGCAGCCGGGCTAAAACCGAACTGGATACACAGCGGAACATAAATAATCGCCAGAATGGGAATGGTTGAGAAAGACGAACCAATGCCCAATGTGATCAGCAAACCAATCAACAGCATCAGGAAGGCAGCCAATGCCTGACTATTACCAATCCAGTTTACTGATGCTTCAACCAAGGTTGGTACCTGATTAGTCGCTTCAATCACCGCGGCAAAGCCTTGTGCTGCAATCATGATAAAGCCAACTAGCGCCATCATGCGCATACCGGTAATGATCACATCATCCGCTTCTTTCCATTTAAAGATCCCGGCACAACTCAGGATTGCTACACCGACCAGACCGGCCAGAATCATCGAGTCTGAATAAAGCTGTACCGCCAATGTGGCAATAACTGCAAGGCCGGCCATCCAGATGGTAAATTTGGCAATCTGCGGTTTAACCTGCTCAGCCACACCTAATTCAGCGGAAATACTTTGCTGTTCCTGGACATGAATATCTTGATATTGACGTGGTTTGCGATAGCTAATAAAGATCGCCACCAATAAGCCCACAAACATACCGAATACTGGAATTGCCATCGCAGATGGAATCTGGTCATAGCTAATTTCAAATCCATATGGCTTACCAAAAGTATTGATGTTATGACCCAGAATGTCATTCAGGAAGATGGCACCAAAACCGACCGGAATCAGCATATAGGTGCCTACCAGACCAAAGGTCAGCAAACAGGCCACCAAACGGCGATCCAGCTGTAAATGGTTAAATACAATCAATAGCGGTGGAATCAGTACCGGAATAAAGGCGATATGCACGGGAATAACGTTTTGCGAGAACACGGCAGCAATGGCAACTGTGAAAAAGATCAGATATTTCACCCGGTTTTGCGCTTTAAAATCGGCCTCACCTTTTAAGGTGCTGATCATTTTATAAGCCAGTAAATCCGGCAGACCTGAACGCGCCAGAGCCAAAGCAAATGCACCTAAAATACCGTAAGCCAAGGCAATTTTGGCACCCCCACCCAAGCCATTGTTAAACGCGTCCAAGGTTCCCTGCAGGCCCAGACCTGCCAATAAACCACCTGTAACAGCACCAATGACCAGGGCAAAAACCACAGGTACACGTGCCAACGAGAGTCCGAACATGACTCCAATAGCAGCAAGAATTGCGAACATAATGAATCGGAATAGAGAGAAAGCGGCTATTTTATCAGAAAATGCGGATAAAAATTCCGCCACTTTTTTCTGGTCGGGTCATGTTTCGCGGAGTGGCCTGTCAATGAATGTCAGCAGATTTACGCTGAATAAACTCATCAATCAATTGAGCCACTTGCTCCGGTTGACTCAGGATCGCCCAGTGATTGGCAGCCAGTTCTACTTTCGAGAAATCATCCACCCATTTTGACATTTCATCAACCAGATCTGGCCCGACAAACTGGTCATATTTCAGCACAATCGCCTGTACCGGACAGATGGCAAAACGCTGCCGCGGTTGAGCTAAGCGTGGCAAAAAATTGGCCCGATACAGGTTCACACCATATTTGCCATCTTTGACAATATGCGGGTTGAGTGGCAGATCATCGTGTCTTTCCAGTTGCTGCACGATCTTGCCCCAACGCTGCGGATTAAAAAAATTCCAGGCCAACGGCGCCACTAAAGGCAACTGAAACATCGCGATATACCAAGATTTGCTCATTTGCTTTAAAAATTTTGCTTTGTTTTGCTGGAACTGTTCACGCATCCAGAAAGCGGCATGATCCAGACATGGCCCAGACAAGGTGCTATAAGACAGAATTCGTCCTTTAAAGCGTGGACCGGTGACGGATTCCCAGGACTGAATTGAACCCCAGTCATGCGCGGCCAGATGAAAAGCACGATTCGGCAATATTTCGTTCACCACCTCTTCCAGATCCTGACTCAATCGAGCCAAGCGGTAATCCGAGATTTTTTCAGGAATACTGGACTGCCCTGCACCACGCACATCATAGGTCACCACAAAATAATCCTGACTCAAATACGCAATGACGGGCTCCCAAACGGCCTGATGATCCGGATAGCCATGCACCAGCACCAAGGCCGGTTGTGTCAGCTCTCCGTAGGTTTTGACACAGAGGCGTTGCTGATCCGTCGTATCGACCCAATGCACTTGTATATTCATGTTTGATCCTGTTGTTGTTATTGACCCACTTTGTTTATAAATCGGCATAATTGATCAATGCCAGCGCATTTTTGTTGCTCTAGTATGCATAATCACAGCCGCAAAAAGAATGTCAGTATGAGCCTATTCCAGAAAATTCAAAAACTGCCTCTGGTTTCAAAATTTATTCTGAACCGCTATGCCCCTTATCGTGGTGCAGGCATTGAAATTGATAAGATTGATTTTAATAATTATCATGTTCGGGTCAAAATGCCGCTGACCCGTAAGAACCAGAATATTGTCGGTGTGCATTTCGGTGGCAGCCTGTATTCAATGGTCGATCCCTTTTATATGTTATTGCTGATGCATCATTTGGGGCCGAAATACCTGGTCTGGGATAAAGGCGCCAGCATTCAGTTTTTGGCACCGGGTCGCGGTACAGTGGTGGCGGACATTCGGATTTCTGCTGAAGAAATTGCCACGATTATCAATCTGGCAGCCGATAATGCGCCAGTGTATCGGCATTATCAGCTGAATATTTATGATGAAGCCGGGGTCAGAATTGCCGAAGTAGAAAAAACAGTATATATCCGGCGTAAACAGAGCAAAGGGAAAATTAACTCTCCTAAATAAGATAAAAGCGCCACATTGGCGCTTTTAAATCTAGATGAATCTGAAGTGACTTTCGACTTAACGACGACGGTTATCCTGTTCAATCGCAGCACCGGCACCACCACCGATTGCGCCACCGATTGCAGCACCCGCATTACCACCGAAGATACTTTTACCGACTGCGGAACCAACAGCACCACCTACACCACTATAGGTCGCATTACGGTTTGAACCGCCTTGGGATTTACTACCCACTGCAGCACCGGCACCACCACCTACAGCTGCACCAACGCCACCGCCGACTTTATTACCAACACCACCACCGACTGCACCACCAAGGGCCGCAGCACCGATCCGTTGCTCATTGGCAGACATACTTTCACAACCCGCCAACATAAAGGTGGAAAGAGTGGCAACTGCCATAACACCCATTAATTTTTTCATGACCTTGGCCTTCCTGTCTTGCTTTAATTAAGCTTATCTTCATTTTATGAAACTAAAATCTGTAGCGTGTTACTTCTCTCGGTATTCCTGCTGAGTTTTGTAAATATCAATGGATTATTCTTCTGTTCAAGCTGTCTTATTTATAAATTTCAGACAAAAAAAGACGCCCGAAGGCGTCTCTTTTCTCAGCTTTAACTCGAATTAGAATTCTTCGTTAAATGCCTGGCTAAGCGCTTGGTCTACATCAGAGAAGTCATTGTGCAGTTCAAATTCTGCAGCTTCTGCTTCTTGACGACGACGCTCCAGGTGGTAAGCCAAACCTGTACCCGCTGGGATCAGGCGACCTACAACCACGTTCTCTTTCAAGCCACGTAAGTCATCTTCTTTACCTGTTACAGCTGCTTCAGTTAACACACGCGTGGTTTCCTGGAACGATGCAGCAGAGATGAACGAGTCAGTAGAAAGCGACGCTTTCGTAATACCCATCAATTGACGTTCAAACTTCGCAGGGAACTTGTTTTGCGCAAGAACTGCTTGGTTTTCTTGAACAACGCGGATGTAATCCACTTGTTCGCCTTTGATGAAGCTGGTATCGCCACCGTCAGTGATATCAACTTTACGCAGCATTTGACGTACGATCACTTCAATATGCTTGTCGTTGATTTTTACACCTTGCAGACGGTATACGTCCTGAACTTCGTTCACGATGTAGTTTGTAAGCGCAACTTCGCCTTTCAAACGTAAGATATCGTGCGGGTTCTGTGGACCATCAGAAATAGTTTCACCACGGTTCACATGTTCGCCTTCGAACACGTTAATCGTACGCCATTTCGGAATCAGTTCTTCATAAATCTCAGAACCATCATCCGGCGTAATCACCAGACGGTTCTTACCTTTGGTCTCTTTACCAAAGCTTACAACACCCGACACTTCTGCAAGGATTGCATGCTCTTTCGGCTTACGTGCTTCGAACAAGTCAGCTACACGCGGCAGACCACCGGTAATATCACGGGTACGTGAAGTTTCTTGTGGTACACGACCGATGACATCACCGACACCAATCGTTTCGCCATCGCGCACAGAAAGAATCGTGTTTTGTGGCAGGAAGTAGAACTGCTCACCACCATCTACTGTGTCTAACACAACAGCAGGACGCAAATCTTTACCTGACGCAGGACGTGAAGTCACTGGCAAGATTTCGATGGTTGACATACCTGTTGCATCATCAGTTTTAGAAGTAACCGTCACGCCATCAGCAATCTGGCTGAAACGCACTTTACCAGCAACTTCTGTTACCAATGGATGTGTATGTGGATCCCAAGTCGCCACGATACCGCCTGCTTCTACAGCTTCGCCATCTTTGAGCAAGATAGAGGCACCGTAAGGCAGTTTGTAACGCTCACGCTCACGACCTAAATCATCCGCAATACCGATTTCACCTGAACGTGAAGTCGATACCAAGTGACCTTTGGCATGTTGTACGGTTTTCACATTATGGAAACGTACTGTACCCTGGTTACGAACCTGCACGCTGTTTGCAGCAGAAGTTCGGCTCGCAGCACCACCCACGTGGAAGGTACGCATTGTTAACTGTGTACCTGGTTCACCAATCGATTGAGCTGCCATAACACCAACAGACTCACCCGGGTTCACCTGATGACCACGTGCCAGGTCACGACCGTAACATTTCGCACATACACCAAAGGTTGATGCACAGTTCACGACTGAACGCACTTTAATTTCGTCGACACCCTGGCTTTCGATAAACGCAGCCAGTTTCTCGTCAATTAAAGTATTACGTGGAAGCAGAACTTCATCTGTACCCACTTTCTTGACATCTTCAGCAACTACACGACCCAATACTCGTGCACCCAGGTTTTCGATGACATCGCCACCTTGAATGAACGGAGTCATTACCAGACCGTCATACGTACCACAATCCGGCTCGGTAATAACCAAGTCCTGCGCAACGTCTACTAGACGACGCGTCAAGTAACCAGAGTTCGCAGTCTTCAATGCTGTATCGGCCAAACCTTTACGCGCACCGTGTGTCGAGATGAAGTACTGAAGTACGGTCAAACCTTCACGGAAGTTCGCTTTAATAGGCGTTTCAATGATCGAGCCATCCGGCTTCGCCATCAAACCACGCATACCCGCCAACTGACGAATCTGAGCTGCCGAACCACGGGCACCTGAGTCAGACATCATGTAGATCGAGTTGAATGATTTTTGCTTCTCATCTTCACCCTGTTTGTTCTTCACAGTGGTGAAAGACAAGTTGTCCATCATCGCTTTAGCAACCTGGTCATTGGTACGCGCCCAAATATCGACCACTTTGTTATAACGTTCGCCGGCAGTTACGAAACCTTGTTCGAACTGTTGTTCGATTTCACGAACTTCAGCTTCCGCTTTACCAATAATTGCTTGTTTTTGCGGTGGAATAACCATGTCTTCCATACCGACAGATACACCTGAACGCGTCGCTTGACGGAAGCCCAAATACATCAACTGGTCAGCGAAGATAACAGTATCTTTCAGACCCAATTTACGGTAGCAAGAGTTAATTAACTTAGAAATATTTTTCTTCGTCATCTCAACGTTAATTTGCTGGAAATCCATACCTTCAGGCACAACTTCCCAAAGTAGGCAGCGACCAGGCGTCGTATCTACAATAATGGTTTGCTGTTCACGGTTACCATCTTCGTCGATCACAGTCTGGTGTACACGTGCTTTAACGCGAGCGTGTAGATCAACCTGACCTGTTGCGAGTGCACGGTTTACTTCGTGAGTATCCGCGAACACCATGCCTTCACCTTTGGCATTGATTGCATCACGCGTGATGTAATACAAGCCCAAGACCACGTCCTGAGACGGTACGATGATTGGCTCACCGTTCGCTGGAGACAGAATGTTGTTAGTCGACATCATTAACGCACGAGCTTCAAGCTGAGCTTCAAGTGTTAATGGTACGTGTACCGCCATCTGGTCACCATCGAAGTCGGCGTTAAACGCAGCACATACGAGTGGGTGTAGACGAATCGCTTTACCTTCAATCAGGATCGGTTCAAATGCTTGAAGACCCAAACGGTGAAGTGTTGGCGCACGGTTCAACATCACTGGATGTTGACGAATCACGTGAGCAAGAACATCCCAAACTTCTGGAGTTTCACGCTCAACCATTTTCTTCGCAGCTTTAATGGTGGTTGCTTGACCAGAAGCTTGTAGTTTCGCGAAAATGAATGGTTTGAACAGTTCAAGTGCCATTTTCTTCGGAAGACCACATTGGTGCAAACGCAGGTTTGGACCAACAGTAATTACCGAACGACCAGAGTAGTCAACACGCTTACCAAGTAAGTTTTGACGGAAACGACCTTGCTTACCTTTGATCATGTCTGCCAAAGATTTAAGCGGACGCTTGTTCGAACCGGTAATTGCACGACCGCGACGACCGTTATCCAGCAATGCATCTACAGACTCTTGCAACATACGTTTTTCGTTACGTACGATGATGTCTGGCGCTGCAAGGTCAAGAAGACGCTTCAAACGGTTGTTACGGTTGATCACACGACGATAAAGATCGTTCAGGTCAGAAGTCGCGAAACGACCACCTTCAAGTGGTACAAGCGGACGAAGGTCTGGTGGAAGAACTGGAAGTACAGTTAACACCATCCATTCTGGCTTGTTGTTCGAATCGTTGAATGCTTCCATCAACTTCAAACGCTTAGACGCTTTTTTCAGCTTGGTTTCTGAAGTTGTAACAGGAATTTCTTCACGAAGACGCGCAATTTCAGCTTCAAGATCAATGTCTTTCAACAAGTCTTGAACTGCTTCAGCACCCATTTTCGCTGTGAATTCATCACCGTGTTCTTCTAATGCATTGAAGTATTCTTCATCATTTAGAAGTTGGTATTTCTCAAATGGAGTCATACCCGGATCGGTCACTACATAAGATTCGAAATACAATACACGTTCAATATCACGTAGCGTCATGTCTAATAATAGACCGATACGGCTCGGTAATGATTTTAAGAACCAGATGTGGGCAACTGGAGACGCCAGCTCGATGTGACCCATACGTTCACGACGAACTTTCGCAGTTGTTACTTCAACGCCACATTTTTCACAAATGACGCCTTTGTATTTCATACGCTTGTATTTACCACACAAGCATTCGTAATCTTTCACTGGACCAAAGATTTTGGCACAGAACAAACCATCACGTTCAGGCTTGAACGTACGATAGTTAATGGTTTCTGGCTTTTTAACTTCACCGTGAGACCATGACTTAATCATTTCTGGTGACGCAAGACCAATACGGATGCGGTCAAACTCTACTGGAGCATGACCGTCTGAATCCGTCTTTTTGCGCATGATATCGAGCAAGTCTTTCAATTTTTTTCTCCGTGTGTTGTGGAGATTTTCACTCAACAACTGGGTCACAAATATTGTTTTTTAACTGAATTTTAATCCCCCTCAGTCCCCCTTTGTTAAGGGGGAAGCCCTCTTTATCAAAGAGGGGTTTGGGGAGATTAAATGGAACTAATTAGTCACCATTTTTCAGTTCAATGTTGATACCTAAAGAACGGATCTCTTTGGTCAATACGTTGAACGATTCAGGCATGCCCGGGTCCATATAATGGTTGCCATCTACAATGTTCTTGTAGATACGGGTACGGCCTTCAACGTCATCCGATTTCACAGTCAGCATTTCTTGTAGCGTATATGCTGCACCGTAAGCTTCTAGTGCCCAGACTTCCATCTCACCGAAACGCTGACCACCGAATTGTGCTTTACCACCAAGCGGCTGTTGCGTAACTAGAGAGTAAGAACCAGTTGAACGCGCATGCATCTTGTCATCAACCAAATGGTTCAGTTTCAGCATGTACATATAACCAACAGTTACCGGACGATCGAAACGTTCACCAGTACGACCATCATATAATACGGTCTGACCAGTACTAGATAGGCCTGCAAGTTGTAACAACTCTTTGATCTGACCTTCTTCAGCACCATCGAATACAGGAGTAGCCAAAGGCACACCAGCACGCAAGTTGCCAGAAAGTTTCAAGATTTCTTCATCAGTCAGGCTATCAAGATCTTCTTGCTCGCCACCAACTTTGTTGTAAATCTTGTCTAGGAAATCACGAAGCTCAAGTACAGTACGTTGCTCTTTCATCATCTTGTCGATTTGATCGCCAAGACCTTTCGCCGCCATACCCAAGTGAGTTTCAAGAATCTGACCCACGTTCATACGTGATGGTACGCCCAGCGGGTTCAATACGATATCAACAGGTACACCGTTGGCATCATGTGGCATGTCTTCTACCGGCAAGATGTTTGATACAACACCTTTGTTACCGTGACGACCCGCCATCTTATCACCCGGCTGGATGCGACGTTTTACAGCAAGATAAACTTTAACAACTTTCAATACACCAGTCGTCAGTTCATCGCCTGTAGAAAGTTTGCGTTTTTTCTCAGCAAATTTCTCGTCAATTTCGAAGCTCTTCTCTTTCAAGAACACTTGAATTTGAGTTAAACGTTCAGCAATTGCTTCATCAACTGGTTGAATTTCAAGAAGATCAACAAGCTCTAAACCAGACAACACGTCTTCAGACAGTTTGTCGCCACGTTTAGTTGTACCGCCACCATTCGACTCTTGGCCGTTAAGTAGACGGATTACACGTTCACGTGCAGCTTCTTCGAAGATTTTGAATTCTTCTTTCAAGTCTTTACGGTATGCATCTAATTGCGCTTTTTCAATTGCTTGAGCACGTTCATCTTTTTCAAGACCATCACGTGTAAACACTTGAACGTCAATCACAGTACCTTTCGTACCCGATGGAACGCGTAAAGATGAATCTTTTACGTCAGCCGCTTTTTCACCGAAGATTGCACGTAGCAATTTTTCTTCTGGAGTAAGCTGTGTTTCACCTTTAGGGGTTACTTTACCAACAAGGATATCGCCAGCAGTTACTTCTGCACCGATGTAAACGATACCTGACTCGTCCAGTTTAGACAGAGCAGCTTCACCCACGTTCGGGATATCGGCAGTGATTTCTTCCGCGCCCAGTTTGGTATCACGTGCGACACATGACAATTCCTGGATATGAATCGAGGTTAAACGGTCTTCTTGAAGTACACGCTCAGAAAGTAAGATCGAGTCTTCGTAGTTGTAACCGTTCCAGGTCATGAACGCAACGCGCATGTTTTGACCCAGTGCTAGCTCACCGCCATCAGTCGATGGACCATCAGCCAGTACATCACCACGACCTACTTTATCACCTAGGTTCACAAGAACTTTCTGGTTGATACACGTGTTCTGGTTCGAACGGGTGTACTTGATCAGGTTGTAGATATCTACACCTGCTTCACCTGCGATCATTTCGTCTTCATTCACACGAATAACCACACGAGACGCATCAACAAACTCGATACGACCACCACGCTGAGCGATCACACATACACCTGAGTCATGTGCTACGTTCGCTTCCATACCGGTACCAACAAGCGGCTTGTCAGCGATCAACGTCGGAACTGCCTGACGTTGCATGTTCGAACCCATTAATGCACGGTTGGCATCATCGTGTTCTAGGAATGGAATCAGTGACGCTGCTACAGATACAACCTGCTGAGCAGATACATCCATATGCGTTACTTTTTCAGGAGGAATACGTACGAAGTCACCCTGATGACGAACAGATACAAACTCTTCTGTTAAATTACCATCTTTATCCATTGCAGAATCGGCCTGTGCAATGACAGTGCCTACTTCTTCAATCGCAGAAAGGTATTCAACTTCATCTGTTACACGACCATCAACAACTTTACGGTATGGGGTTTCCAGGAAACCAAAGTTGTTACATTTCGCATAAACAGAAAGCGAGTTGATCAAACCAATGTTTGGACCTTCCGGTGTTTCAATTGGACATACACGACCGTAGTGAGTTTGATGTACGTCACGTACTTCAAAGCCTGCACGTTCACGCGTCAAACCGCCGGGACCAAGCGCAGAAACACGACGTTTGTGCGTAATCTCAGATAACGGGTTGTTTTGGTCCATAAACTGAGACAACTGGCTTGAACCAAAGAATTCTTTGATTGCAGCAGCAACAGGTTTCGCATTGATCAAATCTTGCGGAGACAGGTTGTCAGTTTCAGCTTGGCTTAAACGTTCTTTAACAGCACGTTCAACACGAACCAGACCTACACGGAATTGGTTTTCTGTCATTTCACCAACAGAACGAACACGACGGTTACCGAGGTGATCGATATCGTCGACTTCACCTTTACCGTTACGGATTTCAACTAATGTTTTTAATACATCAGTGATATCTTCGTTCGAGAGAATGCCTTCAACTTCACGTGACTTCTGGTCTGTACCGACTTCGTAAGGACGACCCAAACGACGGTTGAACTTCATACGACCGACTGGGGACAAGTCATAACGTTCAGAAGAGAAGAACAGGTTGTTGAATAAGTTTTCAGCAGCTTCTTTTGTTGGTGGCTCGCCCGGACGCATCACTTTGTAGATTTCTACCAATGCTTCTTCACGATTGCTCGTCGTATCTGCACGTAGAGAATCTGCAACGAATGAACCGCGGTCGATATCATTAGTGAACAGGATATTGAACTGCTTCACGCCGCCTTCTGCAATTTTCACCATGATTTCATGGCTTAATACAGTATTGGCTGCAATCACATCACCATCTTTTAATGGGATGTCTTCAGCAGTGATACGCTCATACAGGTACTCATCTGGCACTGCAAGTTTTTCAAGACCTGAAGCTTCCATTTGACGTACATGACGCGCATTGATACGTTTACCTTGCTCAACAATTGCCTTGCCATCCTTGTCCAGGATGTCAAATTGTGCCATTTCGCCACGCAAACGTTCAGGCACCAGGTCAATCTGGTAGCTACCCATGTCAAGATACACAGGTACTTTCTCATAGAACATGTCGAGAATGTTTTCATTGCTATAACCCAAGGCACGAAGCACCACAGTCGCAAGCAATTTACGACGACGGTCAATACGTACATAGACGAGGTCTTTGGCATCGAATTCAAAGTCTAACCATGAACCACGGTAAGGAATGATACGCGCTGAATAAAGGACTTTACCACTTGAGTGAGTCTTGCCTTTATCGTGATCAAAGAATACGCCTGGTGAACGGTGTAATTGTGACACGATCACACGCTCGGTACCGTTAATTACAAAGGTACCGTTATCCGTCATCAATGGCATTTCTCCCATATAGACTTCTTGTTCACGTACGTCTTTAATTGACTTCGTTTCACGATCTTTCAGGATCAAACGAATTTTTACACGCATTGGTGCTGCATAAGTTGAGCCACGAAGGATACATTCGCGTACATCAAACTCAGGCTTACCAAGACTATACTCAACAAATTCTAAAGCAGCATTGCCAGAATAACTTTCAATAGGAAAAACTGAACGAAATGCGGCTTGGAGACCGATATCTTCGCGGTTTTTTGGTGATTTGCCATCTTGTAAGAATGTTCTGTACGAGTCGACTTGAATCGCGAGCAAGTACGGAGCATCCATGACGCTAGGCAATTTACCAAAATTCTTACGGATCCGTTTCTTTTCGGTATATGAGTATGCCATCTGGAGTCCTCGGAAAGTGTAAACCAAGCCCGCCTGCAGAACGGGCTCAGAAGGAATTACGCTGGCCGATATGGCCACCACTCTTTACAAATGCTGCAATTTTTAGTGGTATTAAAACGCTTATCAATATTTTTTAATGAAAAATATTGGTAAACGTTTGTTCATTATGTTTATTTTCAATTTGTATGATTTTTATATCATGCAAACAAAAATCGAGCCGATTATTGTAACGCAAAAAGGCTGATGACCCAAGAGCCATCAGCCAATTTTTGGAGCCGATTATAAAAAAACCGGCTCCCTTAAGAAATTACTTAAGAGTAACTGTAGCACCAGCTTCTTCAAGTTTCTTCTTAAGCTCTTCGCCTTCTTCTTTAGAAACGCCTTCTTTAAGAACTGCAGGAGCGCCTTCAACCATGTCTTTAGCTTCTTTCAAGCCAAGGCCAGTCGCTTCACGAACTGCTTTAATTACAGCAACTTTGTTCGCGCCGAAAGAAGTCAATTCAACATTGAATTCAGTTTGTTCTTCAGCAGCAGCAGCAGCAGGACCAGCAGCAACAGCTACGGCAGCAGCAGATACATTGAATTTCTCTTCGAAAGCAGAGATAAGTTCAACAAGTTCAAGAACAGTTTTTTCAGCAACTGCGTTTAGGATTTCTTCGTTTGTTAAAGCCATGAGATTAACTCCAAATGGGTATTGAATGATGTGTGTTTAAGTTTGAGCTTAAGCAGCTTCTGACTCGTTTTTCTCTTGAAGCGCTGTAAGTAAGCGGCCCAATTTCGAAATAGGAGCTTGAAGAACGTTTGCAAGCATAGTAAGCGCTTTCTCTTGGTTCGGAAGATTCGCGATTACGCTAACTTCTGCACCTTGATAAAGTTTGCCATCAAATGCAGCAGCTTTAAGTTCAAATGCTTTATTAGTTTTAGCGAATTCTTCGAACAAACGTGCAGCAGCACCCATGTCGTCTTCAGAATTCGAGAAAGCTAAGATTGTTGGGCCAACAAGGTTGTCGTTCAAGATATTGAATTGAGTATCTTGAAGAGCACGTTTAGCCAAAGTGTTACGCACGATACGTGTAGTAACACCAAGTTTACGCGCTTCAACACGTAGAGTAGTTAACTGCTCTACAGTCAAACCTTGGTAGTCAGCAACAACAGCAGCAAATGCAGTAGAAGCAACTTCAGCTACTTCAGCTACGATCTGTTTTTTGCCTTCGATAAGAAGAGCCATTGTAAAACCTCCTAACGGTGATTTATGTACTTACGCGAAGTACACTCCCAATTCGCAAGACCATCACTGGACTCACACGCGGAGGATGAACAAATCACACCACCGCGTCTACGCAGGCTGGGCTATTAAGAGAGAAGCATAAAACTCCCCTCGCCCGCGGTCTTTGACGCTGATAAATTTTCATTTATCAATTCAAAGTTTGCCTAAGTTTGCAAAATACGACGGAGCGTTTCTTGCGTAAAATTTGAAGCACTGCTTCAAATTTTACTCAGGGCTTTAAAATTCTGTAATAAGTCGAGACTTATTTAGAAACGTTTGCTACATCAACGATCAAACCAGGGCCCATAGTTGAGCTCAAAGTGATCTTTTGAATGTATACGCCTTTAGACGTAGCAGGTTTCAAACGCTTCAAGTCAGCAACAAGCGCTTCAACGTTTTGACGAACAGCAGCAGCTTCAAAACCCACCTGACCGATCGCAGCATGGATAATACCAGCTTTGTCTACGCGGTAACGTGCTTGACCAGCTTTTGCATTTTTAACTGCAGTAGCAACGTCAGGAGTTACAGTACCCACTTTAGGGTTTGGCATTAAGCCACGTGGACCAAGGATCGTACCAAGTTTACCTACAACGCGCATTGCATCTGGAGCAGCAATTACTACGTCAAAGTCAAGGTTACCCGCTTGGATGCTTTCAGCAAGATCGTCGAAACCAACAACGTCTGCGCCTTCAGCTTTAGCAGCTTCAGCAGCAGCGCCTTGAGCGAATACAGCTACACGTACAGTTTTACCAGTACCTGCAGGAAGTGTAGTCGCGCCACGAACAACTTGGTCAGATTTACGAGGATCAACACCTAGGTTTACCGCGATATCTAGAGATTCTTTGAATTTAGGAGCTGGAAGGCTCTCTAAAACTGCAACAGCTTCTTCTAGCGTGTAAACTTTGTGTGCTTCTACAGCAGCTACAATCGCTTTTTGACGTTTAGTTAATTTAGCCATGTCTTAAAGCTCCACTTCCAAGCCCATAGAACGCGCAGAACCAGCAATGGTACGTACACGTGCGTCTAAATCAGCACCAGTCAAATCTGGTTCTTTAGTAGTCGCAATTTCTTCGATTTGAGCACGAGTCAACTTACCAACTTTAGTTTTGTTAGGTACAGCTGAACCCTTCTGGATACCAGCAGCTTTCTTAAGAAGAACAGCAGCAGGTGGAGTTTTCATGATGAATGTGAACGACTTGTCGTTGTACACAGTGATCACGACTGGAATTGGCAGACCAGCTTCAACTTTTTGTGTAGCAGCATTGAATTCTTTACAGAATGCCATGATGTTCACACCACGTTGACCTAGTGCAGGACCAATCGGTGGAGATGGATTCGCTTTACCAGCTGGAACTTGCAGCTTGATATAGCCGTCAATCTTCTTAGCCATTTCAAATTACCTCTGGGTGCAAACGCCGGTGAAGGCTCCCCAATGATTTCAAGTAACGATACCGTTACAACAACAATGCCTGACTTATAAATAAGTCAGGCGTTTTCAACCCATACAAATTAGACTGATTTTTCGACTTGACGAAATTCCAATTCAACTTGAGTTGGTCGGTTAAATACATTAATGGTCAGCGTTAAACGCGACTTTTCGTACTGAACTTCTTCCACCACACCTTTAAAGTCAGTGAATGGACCGTCAACCACGAGTAATTCTTCGCCTGGTTCAAACATCGTCTTAGGACGAGGCGCTTCACCAGTATTGCGTACACGCGCAAGAATCGCATCTGCTTCTTTTTGCGTAATCGGTGCCGGTTTTTCAGCCGTACCACCAATAAAACCTAAAACTTTTGGACATTCTTTAACAATGTGCCAAGTATCATCGTTCATTTCCATTTCGACTAGGACATAGCCAGGAAAGAACTTACGCTCTGATTTACGCTTCTTACCATCCTTCATCTCTACCACTTCTTCGGTAGGAACAAGGACTTCACCAAAGCTATCGGCAACAGCGCTACGCTGGATTCGATCATTAAGCGAACGCATCACTTGTTTTTCATAACCTGAATAGGCATGAATAATGTACCAACGTTTCATAGCTCTCTTACCCGATAATAAACTTCATTAACCAGCCTAAAATATAGTCAAAACACCACAATAAAATGGATGCAATTACGACTACAACAAGAACTTGCCAAGATGTGGACATCGTCTCTTGTTTGGTAGGCCAGGTCACTCGACGTAACTCGATTCGTGCATCTTTCAGCAGACGAATAAAGCCTTTGCCTTGATGGGTGGCGTATAATAAACCGAATGCTGCAACGATACAAGCCAAAATCACCCCAACGCGCACCCAAACATCATTCGCAGGTGCCCAGTACGCTGGTAAATATTGGTTTACCATCATTGCACCAACCAATAAAATCAAGACGATAACCCATAGAACCATGTCTAATGGAGAACCAGAACTTACATCTACTGCAGGATTATTTCTTTGAGGAATTGCCGCTTCGCCTAATGCGTCGCGTGATTTTTCATTCGACATTTTTGTACTCGTCGTAGGTTTCGCGACTTATTATATGACCAATTTTGCCGACATCAAGCGTCTTTTTAAAAACTTGGCAGGTCAGGAGGGACTCGAACCCCCAACATTCGGTTTTGGAGACCGACGCTCTACCAATTGAACTACTGACCTGCAAAACAACAAGTTGGAGCCTAAACTCCAACCTGCTTGTCTTATTCTATGATTATGCAGTTACTTTAGCAACTACACCAGCACCAACTGTACGACCACCTTCACGGATCGCAAAACGTAGACCTGGGTCCATTGCGATCGGGTGGATTAGCT